>NZ_JBITMC010000002.1:0-193865 GCF_044465805.1 Micromonospora sp. NPDC049497
AAACGGTTGGCTCGACACCACCGGACCTACCGAGGGCCTTCCCTTACCTCCAACACGACACGCCGCCGAACCAACCCACTTCTCAAACGCTCACTAAGAAGGGCCCCCTCTACGACGCGAGGCGTTAAGAGGGGGCCCTTCCTTACCCGGTCAGCGGAGCCAGGGGACGTTGCGGTCGAGGAGGTTGCGCTGCTTGAGCTCCTTGCGCAGCGGGATCTCGTCGTCGATGTAGCCGTCCCAGTTGATGCCCCAGTAGTTCGCGGTGTGCGTGCCCTCACCGCAGAGCTGGCGCTGCACCGGCGTGCGGTTGGCCCACCACTCGCCGTCCTTGTCGATGTGCAGCTCGTCCAGCGGGCGGATCCACCGGTAGGTGTAGCCGATGAACAGCATCTTGCGGGTGATCGTCGACAGGTTCGTCGACCGGGAGTGCCACTGGCGGCGGTCGAAGATGAACGCGTCGCCCGGGTTGGCGGTGATCTCCACCGTGCCCTCCGGGTCCGGGTTGTGGACCGAGGTGTCCTCCGGGCGGGGCAGCGAGTTCTTCAGGTGGCTGCCCGGGATCACCTTGGTCGCGCCGCGACCGTTCTCCGACAGGTCCGACAGGACGTACGCGACCTTCAGCGAGAACATCGGCCGGGGCAGGTTCGGGTCCATCGTCTCCGGGTCGGAGTTCTGCCGGTACCCGTCCTGGTGCCAGCCCCAGTACGGCTTCTCCGGCTCCAGCGCCGGCGGGGTGACGTCCAGGTGGTTGTGGTGGGTGTAGATGTTCCAGCCCGCGAGGCCCCACATGTACGGGAACGCGATCGGGTGGGTGAGCAGGTCACCGAAGAGCTCGTCCCGCTCCAGGAAGCCCAGCAGGTGCAGGGTGCCGTCCTTGGTGGTGTTGCCCTTGGCCTTCTCCTCGGCGTAGACGCGGTCCACCGCCGCCTCCAGCGCCGCCCGGTGGTCCTCGGTCAGGACGTTGCGCAGCAGGAGGAACCCCTGCTCGTGGAACTCCTTGCGGTCAATGTCGCTGATCGGCTCGTAACCGGTTTGGTTGCCGTAGTCGAACGCCACGTCGTACCCCTCCCCATGAGGCGTTGAAAAGCATTCCTGGCACAGACCGCCGATCGTAACGTGCCGATTCGCCCACCGGGGAGCGCCCGCCGTGATAACGACCGGTGCCCGGACGCCCGGGAGCGGTACGGCGACTCTCGGTCAGTGTTCCGGCGCGGTATGGCCGATCTGTGGCTGGTTGACCGATTGTGCGGTCACTGCTGGTAGGGAGATCGGGGTCGTTCAGGCGTCGGCGACGACTTCCGCCACCACCTGCGCGGCGGGGGCGGCCGCACCGTCGACCCGGTCCCAGGTGCCCCCGTCGGCGGTCCACTCCAGGCCGCCGAAGCGGACCTTCCGGACGCCGTTGTCCTGGGCGTGCGACACCAGCCAGTGCGCGTACCGCCAACCGCCGCGCTCGTCCGCGGCCGCGATCGTCAGGCTGGTCAGATCGGCCGCGGCGGCGGTCGCCGCGAGACCCCAGTCCAGGGTGAGCCCCCGGGTCAGGGCGGCGGTGGCGACCTGGCCGCGGCGCAGCGGATTGCCGCCGATCGTGCAGGCGACCGCGCCGGTGGCCTCGCCGAGCAGTGCCCGGCTCAGCACCTCCGACTCGTCCGCCCACTTCTGGTACGCCTCGGGGAAGGCGGAGCGCTGCACCTTCTGGGCCGCGTCGGTGACCCGCATCCGCTCCCAGCCGCGCACCTTCTTCAGCGCCGCGTAGAACCGGTTCGCCGCGTACCGGGGGTCGCGGATCTCGGTCGGCGTGCCCCACCCCTGGCTCGGGCGTTGCTGGAAGAGGCCCAGCGAGTCGCGGTCGCCCCCGGCGAGGTTGCGCAGGCCGGACTCCTGGTACGCCGTGGCGAGCGCCACCACCACCGCCCGCTCGGGCATGCCGCGCTGGATGCCGATGGCCGCGATCGTCGCGGCGTTGGCCATCTGGTCGGCGTCGAGCGCCACCTCGCCGTCGGCCCGCACCGTGCACGTCCGGCTGGTCAGCGGGAGACGGAGCTGCTCACCGAACTGCCGGACGACGATCCAGATTCCGACCACGGCCACCAGGAGAAGGACGACGCCACCCGCCACGGCTGCCCGAGTTCGCACCTGCACCCCCACTTCGACAGTCCGACAAGCGTACGTCCCCGTTCGGCTGATCCGGGTCGTCCGACCGGTTCCCTCCGTTACCCCCCGGGCGTGGCGGCGCCGGCCGCCCCGATCAGTCGGCCGCCCTGCCGGCACCAACCCGATCAGCCGGCACGCTCACCCGGACCATCGTCCAGAGCGGCCACCCATCGAGCGGGTCGTTTCGCCCGGAAGGCCAGCACGCCCTCCATTCCCTCCTCGGACAGGAAGAATCCGGTGGAGATGGCCGACAGGTCGGCGATCTCGGCCCGCAGGTCGGTCGCGGGCCGCCGGCGCAGGAGCTCCTTCGCCCCGGCGAGCGCACCCGGCGCGCCCCGGACCAGCGAGTCGCAGAACCGCGCCACCGCCGCGTCCAGCTCGGCCGCCGGCACGGCGGCGGTGACCAGCCCGACCTCGGCGGCCCGCCGGCCGTCGAAGGTGTCCCCGGTGAGGTACAGCTCGGCGGCGGCACGCGGGTGCAGCCGGGGCAGCACGGTCGCCGAGATCACCGCCGGGATCACGCCGATCCGTACCTCGGTGAAGGCGAACGTCGCCTCCTGGGAGCACACCGCCAGGTCGGCCGCCGCGATCAGGCCGAGGCCGCCGGCGCGCGCCGGTCCGGCGACCCGGGCCACCACCGGCTTCGGGCACTCCCAGACCGCCGCGAGCACGTCACCCAGCATCCCGGCCGGCACCGACCCGCTGGCGTACGCGGCGGCGGTCTCCTTCAGGTCCGCCCCGGAGCAGAAGACCGGGCCGGTGTGGTCCAGCACGATCACCCGTACGGAGTCGTCGGCGACCGCCGCGGCGATGCCGTCCAGCAGCGACGTCATGAGCGGGGTCGAGAGCGCGTTGCGGTTGTGCGGGCTGTCCAGGGTGAGGGTGGTCACCCCGCGGGCCGTGGAGACCCGCACGAGCGCGTCGGGAGAGGTCATGTGAGGGCACACTAGTGGCCATGCCCGGCGTCCTTCCAGATGGCGAACCCGTCCCCGTCGACGGGTCGCTCCCCGCGACCGCCACCCGCGCGGTCGGCGCGCGGGGCTTCGGGGTGTACGTGCACGTGCCGTTCTGCGCCAGCCGCTGCGGCTACTGCGACTTCAACACGTACACCGCCGCCGAGCTGGGCGGTGGGGCGAGCCGGGACGGCTACGCCGACACCGTGCTCGCCGAGCTGGCGTTGGCCCGCCGGGCGCTGGGCGAGGGCCCGCCCCCACGGGTGGACACCGTCTTCGTCGGCGGTGGCACGCCGACCCTGCTGCCCGCCGACGACCTCGCCCGGATCCTCGACGCCGTCGACCGCACCTGGGGGCTCGCCGCCGACGCCGAGGTCACCACCGAGGCGAATCCCGAGTCGGTCACGCCGGAGTCGCTGAGGACGCTGCGGGCCGCCGGCTACACCCGGATCTCGCTGGGCATGCAGTCCGCCGCGCCCGGTGTGCTCGCGATCCTGGATCGGAAGCACAGCGCCGGCCGGGCCGTGGCAGCCGCCGCGGAGGCACGCGACGCCGGCTTCGACCACGTCAACCTCGACCTGATCTACGGGACGCCGGGGGAGGGCGCGGAGGACTTCGCCGCCTCCCTCGACCAGGTGGTGGCCGCCGGGGTCGACCACGTCAGCGCGTACGCCCTGATCGTCGAGGACGGCACCCGGCTCGCCGCCCGGATGCGCCGCGGCGAGCTGCCGTACCCGGACGACGACGTCGCCGCGGACCGGTACCTGGCCGCGGAGGCCGCCCTCGGCGCGGCCGGCTTCTCCTGGTACGAGGTCTCCAACTGGGCGCGCTCCGACGCGGCCCGGTGCCGGCACAACCTGCTCTACTGGTCCGGCGCGGACTGGTGGGGCCTCGGCCCGGGGGCGCACAGCCACGTCGGCGGCGTGCGCTGGTGGAACGTCAAACACCCCACGGCGTACGCGCAACGCCTGGCGGGCGGGGAGTCGCCCGGTCTGGCGCGGGAGGTGCTCGGGCCGGACGAGGCGCACATGGAGGACGTGATGCTGCGCCTGCGGCTCGCCTCCGGGCTGCCGCTGGACGCCCTCGACGAGGCCGGCCGGGTCGGCGCGGGGAAGGCGCTCGCCGACGGGCTGCTCGACCCCGACCGGTACGCGGCCGGCCGGGCCGTGCTCACCCTGCGCGGGCGACTGCTGGCCGACGCGGTCGTCCGGGACCTGCTGCCCTGAGGCCCGGTCTCCCACCTCGCCCCTGTTCCGTGCGGGGGACCGGACCTCGGTGCCGGCCGGGGGAGCGGCCGGCCCGGAGTCAGCGCTTCACGAAGGAGTAGGTCATCGGGTACCGGTACAGCACACCCTCATTGGCCTTGACGCCGCCGATGATCCCGAAGATCACCGGGACGATCCAGACGAGCATCGGGACGAAGAAGAGCAGGCCGCAGGTGATCAGGGTGAGCACCCAGCTCAGCACACCGACGACCGCCCAGGTGAGCTGGAAGTTCAACGCGGCGACCGCGTGTGCCCGCACCGTCGGTGACTGCTGACCGCGGGTCATCATCGCGATGAGCGGCGCGACCCAGCCGAACAGGCCGCCGCCGATGATCACGCCGAGCGGGCCGCCGAAGTGCGCCACCAGTGCCCAGGTCTTGTCCTCGGCGTTGGGGTAGCCGCCCGCCGGCGGGCCGTACGCGCCGGCCGGGTAGCCGCCGCCGTGGGGCGGATAACCACCGGGCGGGGGATGACCGCCGGGGGGCGGATAGCCACCGGGCGGCGGATAGCCACCGGCGGGGGGATAGCCACCGGGCGGTGGGTAGCCGCCCGACGTCGGGGCGTCACCGGAGGGTGGCGGATAGCCACCGGGCGGGGGATAGCCGCCCGCGCCCGGTGCCCCGGACAGTGGTGCGGTGGGTTCGTCCGGGGCGGGCGGGCCGGGGAAGCCCGACGGAACGGTCGGGTCCGGGTCTCCCGCGCCGGGAGGGCGAGGTGGTTCAGTCATGGACGTCACGGTAGGGGCAGTCGGCAAGGGCGCACCAGAGCGACACCGCCCGGGATGTCCGGATGGACGGCCCTGGCGCCGCAGGCGGGCGGGTGCGCGCAGCACCCTCCGCCATTGATCATCGCGATGCCGGCCCTGCCGACGTAGACTGGCACTCGCTACAGTCGAGTGCCAGGCCGCTGCCCGGGCCCGTTCCGCGCGCCCGGCCCGACGTGCGACAGGAGGTGGGGAGGATGGGTCTCGACGACCGCAAACTCGCCGTGCTGCGCGCGATCGTCGAGGACTACGTCGCCACGCAGGAGCCCGTCGGCAGCAAGGCGCTGGTCGAGCGGCACCAGCTCGGCGTCTCGCCGGCGACGGTGCGCAACGACATGGCGGTGCTGGAGGAGGAGGGCTACATCCGGCAGCCGCACACCAGCGCCGGCCGGGTACCCACCGACCGTGGCTACCGGCTCTTCGTGGACCGACTGTCCCGGGTCAAGCCGCTGAGCCCGGCCGAGCGCCGGGCGATTGAGCGGTTCCTGGTCGGCGCCGTCGACCTGGACGACGTGGTGCACCGCACGGTGCGGCTGCTGGCGCAGCTGACCCGACAGGTCGCCGTCGTGCAGTACCCGTCGCTCGCCCGTTCCTCGGTGCGGCACCTGGAGCTGGTGCCGATCTCCACCACCCGACTGATGCTCGTCATGATCGCCGACACCGGTCGGGTGGAGCAGCGGCTGGTCGAGCTGCCCGCGCCGGTCGCGGCGGACGACGTCACCGACCTGCGCCGACTGGTCAACGAGAAGCTGGTCGGCAGCCGGCTGTCGGAGACCCCACCCCTGGTCCAGGCCCTGGTCGACGAGTCGGCGCCGCACCTGCGCGGGGCCATGACCACGCTGTCCACCGTGCTGCTCGAGACGCTGGTCGAGCGGCACGAGGAGCGGATCGCCCTGGCCGGCACGGCCAACCTGACCCGTGGTGGCCTGCTCGATTTCCAGGGTTCCCTGCGTCCCATCCTGGAGGCGCTGGAGGAGGAGGTCGTGCTCCTCAAGCTGATCGGCGAGACCCAGCCCAGCACCACCCGGGTGCTGATCGGCGACGAGAACGAGGTCGACAACCTCCGCGCCGCCTCGGTGGTCAGCACCGGGTACGGCCCCGGCGCGACCATCGTCGGTGGGCTCGGCGTGTTGGGGCCCACCCGGATGGACTACCCCGGCACGATCGCCACGGTACGTGCCGTGGCACGCTACGTGGGCGATCTGCTGGCCCAGAACTGACCAGTCAGGGTCGTCGGTGGCACGGGAGGCCGACGACCGGCGCAACGCGAGACGAACATGAGGACACGGAACGCAGTGGCCAGGGACTACTACGGCATCCTCGGTGTGAGCCGGGAAGCCTCCGACGACGAGATCAAGCGCGCCTACCGCAAGCTGGCGCGGCAGTTCCACCCGGACGTGAATCCGGACCCGGAGGCCCAGGAGAAGTTCAAGGACATCAACGCCGCGTACGAGGTCCTCTCGGACGACCGGAAACGGCAGATCGTCGACCTCGGCGGTGACCCGCTCGCCCCCGGCGGCGGGGGCGCCGGCGGTCCGGGTGGCCCCGGCGGGGCGGGGCCGTTCGTCGGCTTCCAGGACATCATGGACGCGTTCTTCGGCGGCGCCGCCGGTGGCGCGCGGGGGCCGCGTCCGCGTACCCGACCGGGTGCCGACGCGATCCTGCGCCTCGAACTGGATCTCCAGGAGACCGCGTTCGGCGTCGAGGCGCCGATCACCGTCGACACCGCCGTGCTCTGCACCACCTGCTCCGGTGCCGGCACCGCCGCCGGCACGCACCTGGCCACCTGTGAGGCGTGCGGCGGCCGCGGCGAGGTGCAGTCGGTGCAGCGCACCTTCCTCGGCCAGGTGGTCTCCGCCCGGCCGTGCACCGTCTGCCAGGGCTACGGCACCACCATCCCGCACCCCTGCCCGACCTGTGCCGGCGACGGCCGGGTGCGCACCCGCCGCTCGCTGACCGTCAAGATCCCCGCCGGGGTCGAGGACGGCATGCGGATCCGGCTGGCCCAGCAGGGCGAGGTCGGCCCGGGTGGCGGCACCGCCGGCGACCTGTACGTGGAGATCCACGAACGACCCCACGACGTCTTCTCCCGCAAGGGCGACGACCTGCACTGCCGGGTCACCGTCCCGATGACCGCCGCGGCCCTGGGGACCCGGCTGACCATCAAGACGCTGGACAGCGAGGAGCCGCTCGACGTCAAGGCCGGCACCCAACCGGGCAGCACGCTGCGACTGCGTGCCCGGGGCGTACCCCACCTGCGCGGCACCGGCCGGGGTGACCTCTACGTCCACCTCGACGTGCGGACCCCGACGAAGCTCGACGCCGACCAGGAGCGGATGCTGCGCGACTTCGCCAAGACCCGGGGCGAGGAGGTCGCCGAGCTGACCAAGCAGGGCGGCTTCTTCTCCCGGATGCGCGACGCCTTCAACGGCCACGCCTGACCATGTCCGCGCCGCTGTTCCTCGTCGAGGCGCTGCCCGCCGCCGACCAACTGGTCCTGGACGGCCCCGAGGGGCACCACGCCGCCACCGTGCAGCGGCTGCGCGTCGGCGAGGAGCTGCTCCTGGCCGACGGGCGGGGCGGCACGGCCGCCGCCGTGGTCACCGCCGTCGGCCAGGGCACCCTGGACCTCGACGTGGTCTCCCGGGGGTACGTGGACGCGCCCGTCCCGCGTCTCGTGGTGGTGCAGGGCATCGCCAAGGGCGACCGCGGCGAACTGGCCGTGCAGGCGATGACCGAGGTGGGCGTGGACGAGATCGCGCCCTGGGCCGCTGCCCGCTCGGTGACCCAGTGGCGGGGCGACCGGGGCGTACGGGCGCGGGAGAAGTGGGCGTCGACCGTCCGCGAGGCCGCCAAGCAGTCCCGCCGGGCGTGGCTGCCGGTGGTGGCCGGCGCCCCGGACGAGTCGACGACGCAGGTGACCCGCCGGATCGCCGGTGCCGCTGCCGCGTACGTGCTGCACGAGGAGGCCGACGAGCGGCTCGCCACCGTGCCGTTGCCCGACGCCGGCGAGATCGTGCTGGTGGTCGGCCCGGAGGGCGGCATCGACCCGGCCGAGCTGGACGCCTTCGCCGAGGCCGGCGCCCGGCCGGTGCGCCTGGGGCCGTCGGTGCTGCGTACCTCCACCGCCGGGGTCGCGGCCCTGTCGGTGCTCTCCGCCCGCCTCGACCGCTGGTGACGGTGTAAGGAAGGGCCCCCTGTTAACGCCTGGGGTAGAGGAAGGGCCCCTTCTTAACGCGCCTCACGGGCGGGGGAAGACCTGCACCGGCTGGTCGTCGGGGCGCAGGTCGAGCCCGGCGGGGCCGACGATGAGCGGGTCCGGCACGCCCACCACCTCGCGGTCCTTCTCGGCGTAGTCGAAGCGGTTCAGCACGTGCCGCATCGCCTCCAGCCGGGCGCGCTTCTTGTCGTTGCTCTTCACCACGGTCCACGGCGCGTCCGCCGTGTCGGTCCAGAAGAACATCGCCTCCTTGGCCTCGGTGTACTCGTCCCACTTGTCCAGCGACGCGATGTCCATCGGGGAGAGCTTCCACTGGCGTACCGGGTCGACCTGCCGCACCGCGAAGCGGGTCCGCTGCTCGTTCTGCGACACCGAGAACCAGAACTTGACCAGCCGTATGCCGGAGCGCACCAGCATCCGCTCCAGCTCCGGGACCTGCCGCAGGAACTCCAGGTACTCCTTGCGGGTGCAGAAGCCCATCACCCGCTCCACCCCGGCCCGGTTGTACCAGGACCGGTCGAAGAGCACGATCTCGCCGGCCGCCGGCAGGTGCGCCAGCCAGCGCTGGAAGTACCACTGGGTGGCCTCCCGCTCGTTCGGCTTGACCAGGGCCACCACCTTGGCGTCGCGCGGGTTCAGGTGTTCCATGAAGCGCTTGATGGTGCCGCCCTTGCCCGCGGCGTCGCGCCCCTCGAAGAGGATCACCAGCCGCTCACCGGACTCGCGAACCCACTCCTGGAGCTTGAGCAGCTCGATCTGGAGCAGCCGCTTCTGCTGGTCGTACTCGTCGCGGTCCATGCGCTTGTCGTACGGGTAGTCCTCGCGCCAGGTGTCCACCGGGCTGCCGTCCGGGTTGAGCAGGACGGGGTCGTCGTCGTGGCCGTCGAGCACGCGGTAGTCGGCGGCGAGGTCCAGCACGGTGTCGGCCATGCCGGAGACCCTTACCCCGTCCCGGTGCCGATCCGACGCCGGGACGGCTGTCAGTTTGCTGTCAGCTGCGCAGGTAGGAGGCACCGTTGAGGTCGACGATCGTGCCCGACGCCCACTGCGCCTCCGGCGCGGCCAGCCAGTGCACGGCGGCGGCGATCTCCTCCGGCCGCGCCACCCGGTTGAAGGGGCTCTGCGCCCGGATGGCGTCGCCGCGCTCCCCGCTCAGGTGCTCGGTGGTCATGTCCGTCTCCACGAAGCCCGGCGCGACCGTGGCCACGGCGATGCCGTACGGCGCGAGCGCCACCGCGAGGGACTGACCGAGGGCGTTCAGCCCGGCCTTGCTGGCGCCGTAGGCGGGCTGGTCCGGTTCACCCCGGAACGCGCCCCGGGACGAGACGTTGACGATCCGTCCGCCCCGCTCCCGCATGTGCTGGGCGGCGCACCAGGTCACGTTGGCCGCGCCGGTCAGGTTGGTCTCCATGACCTGCCGCCACCGCGCCTGCCAGTCCTCGTAGGAGGCACCGAAGACCGGGTGCGGCCGGTCCCGGTCGCCGTACACACCGGCGTTGTTGACCAGCACGTCCAGCCCGCCGAGCCGGTGCGCGGCCTCGTCCACCATCACCCGTACGCCGTTCGGGTCGGTCAGGTCGGCGCGCACCACCACGTGTCCGTCGCCCGGCAGGTCGGCGCGGAGCGCCTCGGCCAGGTCGGCGGAGTCGCGGTGGTGGATCGCCACCCGGTCGCCGCCGGCCGCGAACGCCGTCGCCACCGCGCGCCCGATGCCGCGCGAGGCCCCCGTCACCAGTACCGCCCGAGAAGTCACGCCGGCCATCCTGCCGCAGCGGACCCGGGGTGTTAACAAGGGGCCCTTCCTCTACCGCAGGCGTTAAGAAGGGGCCCTTCCTTACACTGCCCGGGTGACTGAATGTCTGTTCTGCCGCATCGTCGCCGGGGAGATCCCGGCCACCGTCGTCCGGGAGACCCCCACCACCCTGGCGTTCCGGGACGTCGACCCGAAAGCCCCGGTGCACGTGCTGGTGGTCCCGAAGGAGCACTACGCCGACGTGGCGACCCTCGGCCAGGGTGACCCGGCGCTCGCCGGGGAGGTGCTGGCCACGGCCGCCGCCGTGGCCGAGGACGAGGGGCTGCTCGGCGACGGCTTCCGGCTGATGTTCAACACCGGCCGGTACGGCGGCCAGGAGGTCTTCCACGTGCACGCGCACCTGCTCGGCGGCGCCCCGCTCGGCCCGATGCTGGCTCGGGACCTCGCATGACGCCCGTGGGGGACCGCCTCTCCCGGATGGTGCGGCAGGTCCAGGCGCAGGCCCGCGTGCCGGCGGTCGCCGCGGCGCTGCACCGCGCCGACCGGCCGCTCTGGACCTGCGAGGTGGGGGAGACCGGCAACGACACGACGCTCGGCCCGGAGACGGCGTTCCGGATCGGCTCGGTCACGAAGACCTTCACCGCCGTGCTGACCGTCCAGTGCCGCGACGACGGCCTGCTCGACCTGGACGACCCGCTGGAGCGGCACCTGGACCTGCCGGCACACGGCGAGCTGACCGTGCGTCGGCTGCTGTCGCACACCGCCGGCCTGCAACGGGAGCCGTACGGCGACGTGTGGGACACGCTGCGCGCGCCGGACGCCGAGGCGTTCCTGGCCGACCTGGCCCGGGCCGAGCGGGTGCTGCCCACCGGTCGCCGCTACCACTACTCCAACCTCGGGATGGCGCTGCTGGGCCGGCTGGTGGGGCACCTGCGCGGCGGGACCTGGGCGGAGGTGCTCGCCGAGCGGGTGCTCACCCCGCTCGGGCTCACCGGCACCACGGTCGCCCCGGGACCGACGGCGGCCACCGGGTTCCTCGTCGACGCGTACTCCGACGAGGCCCACCCGGAGCAGCCCACCGACTTCGGGGCGATCGGTCCGGCGGCCCAGCTGTGGAGCACGGCGACGGACATGGCCCGCTGGGCCGCGTTCCTCGCCGACCCGGCGGCGCTCGACCCGGACGGGAGGGTCCTCGCCCCGACCACGCTCGACGAGATGCGCTGGCCGCTGACGGTCACCGACGAGACGGTCTGGTCCGGTGGTTTCGGGCTCGGCCTGATCCTGGTTCCGCAGGGCGACCGGGTCGTGCACGTCGGGCACGACGGGGCGATGCCGGGCTTCCTGGCCGCCGTCTACGGGCGGCGCGGTGGAGAGGGCACCGCCGGGGCGATGGGCGCCGCGGTGCTCGGCACGTCCGGCACCGCGGCCCAGCTCTTCGAGCTGCCGCACCGGCTGCTCGCGGCGGCGGCCGAGCACGACCCGGCGGACACGGTGCCGTGGCGGCCCGGCCCGCCGACCCCACCCGAGGTACGCGGCCTGCTGGGACGCTGGTGGGGCGAGGGGTTCGAGTACGTCTTCTCCTGGCACGACGGGGCGCTGCGGGCCCGGGGCTCGGACGACCCGGCGGGCCGGCCGCCGGCGGTCTTCGCCCCGCTGCCGGACCGGCCGGACGTGTACCGGACGGTCTCCGGGCGGGAGGTGGGTGAGCTGCTCCGGCTGACCCGGGACGCCTCCGGCGCGGTGGTCCGGATGCACTGGGCGACCTACCGTTTCACCCGGCACCAGGAGACCTTCGACCGGTACGACTTCCGGGCCTGAACGGGCGGATCTGCCTGCGGCGGGAGGTGACCCGGTCGGGCGGAAATGGGCGGGGTGCCACCGCCGTTGACCCGATACGATGGATGGAACGTCCGCACGCCGCGCCGCCAGGCCCGGCGCCGAGATCGAGAGCAGGTGCGCAGGGCCCCTCGGCCCGACCCATGACCGGCACCCCACCTCCCGGCCCGCCCCAGGCGCAGACCAGGATCACCGTTCCCGACCCCAAGATCATGGTCAACCTGCTCGGTGCGGGTGACGAGATCCTGCGCCTGGTCGAGCGCTCGCTCGCCAGCGACGTGCACGTCCGGGGCAACGAGATCACGATCACCGGCGCCCCCGCGGACAACGCCGTCGCCGAGCGGCTCTTCAGCGAGCTGATCGAGCTCATCGAGAAGGGCGAGACTCTGACCACCGACGCCGTCCGGCGTACCGTCAGCATGCTCGAGCAGGGCGGCGCCGAGCGGCCCGCCGAGGTCCTGACGCTCAACATCCTCTCCCGGCGCGGGCGCACCATCCGTCCCAAGACGCTCGGGCAGAAGCGCTACGTCGATGCCATCGACGGGCACACCATCGTGTTCGGCATCGGCCCGGCCGGCACCGGCAAGACCTACCTCGCCATGGCGAAGGCGGTGCAGGCGCTCCAGGCCAAGCAGGTCAACCGGATCATCCTCACCCGGCCGGCGGTCGAGGCGGGGGAGCGGCTGGGCTTCCTGCCCGGCACGCTGAACGAGAAGATCGACCCCTACCTGCGCCCGCTGTACGACGCGCTGCACGACATGCTCGACCCGGACTCGATCCCGAAGCTCATGGCGGCGGGCACGATCGAGGTCGCGCCCCTGGCATATATGAGGGGCAGGACCCTTAACGACGCGTTCATCATCCTGGACGAGGCGCAGAACACCACGCCCGA
Organism: Micromonospora sp. NPDC049497; assembly: GCF_044465805.1. Taxonomy (NCBI): domain Bacteria; kingdom Bacillati; phylum Actinomycetota; class Actinomycetes; order Micromonosporales; family Micromonosporaceae; genus Micromonospora; species Micromonospora sp. NPDC049497. Next base: position 12,837 of record NZ_JBITMC010000002.1, read on the forward strand.
GCAGATGAAGATGTTCCTCACCCGGCTCGGCTTCAACTCGAAGATCGTCGTGACCGGTGACGTCACGCAGGTGGACCTTCCCGGCGGGACGACCAGCGGCCTGCGGGTCGTCCGGGAGATCCTGGAGAACGTCGAGGACGTGCACTTCGCCCAGCTCTCCAGCTCGGACGTGGTCCGGCACAAGCTGGTGGGGGAGATCGTCGACGCGTACGCCCGCTGGGACGAGCGGGAGAACCAGCAGGCGCAGGGCGTGCACGCCGTGCCGGGGCGGACCGCCCAGGGCGGCCGGGCCGGCCGGCGCCGCTAGACCACCGAGGGAAGACTGTTGTCCATCGAAATCGCCAACGAGTCGGGTGTCGACGTCGACACCGACGCCGTGCTCGCCGTGGCCCGGCACGCCCTCGACGAGATGGGGGTCAACCCCCTCGCCGAGCTGTCCGTGCTGCTGGTCGACATCGACTACATGAGCGAGCTGAACCACCGCTGGATGGGCGGCGACGGTCCGACCGACGTGCTCGCCTTCCCGATGGACGAGGGCAGCGTCGACCACGGCCCGGGCGAGAGCACCGCCGCCGGCGGTGAGCCGGCGCTGCTCGGCGACATCGTGCTCTGCCCCGAGGTGGCGGCCAAGCAGGCGGCCGCCGCCGGGCACACCCCCGCCGACGAGCTGCACCTGCTCACCGTGCACGGTGTGCTGCACCTGCTCGGCTACGACCACGCCGAGCCGGAGGAGGAGCGGGAGATGTTCACGCTCCAGGCCCGACTGCTGGCCAGCTGGCGGTCGACCCGGTCGCGGTGATGTCCGCCCACACAGTGGCGGCCGGCGCGGCCGGCCTGCCCGACCTGCAACTGATCGTCTTCGCCGCCGGTCTGGTGGTGCTCGCGGGGCTGATCGCGATGACCGAGGCCGCGCTCGCCGCGGTCTCCCCGGCCCGGGCCGCCGAGCTGGCCCGGGAGGGAGCGCGCGGCGCCCGCGCCCTCCAGGCCGTCGCCGGTGACGTGGTCCGCCACCTCAACCTGCTCCTGCTGCTGCGGCTGCTCGCCGAGTTGACCGCCACCACCCTGGTCGCGCTCGTCGCGGTGGACACCTTCGGCGCCGGCTGGCGGGCCGCCCTGGTCACCGCGGGGACGATGACCGTGGTCAGCTTCGTCGTGGTGGGCGTGGGCCCGCGCACCGTGGGCCGGCAGCACGCGTACGCGGTGGGCCGGGCGGTCGCGCCGCTGGTGCGCTGGCTCGGGCGGGCGCTCAACCCGCTCGCCTCCCTGCTGATCCTGATCGGCAACGCGGTCACCCCGGGGCGCGGCTTCCGCGAGGGGCCGTTCGCCACCCAGGTGGAGCTGCGTGAGCTGGTCGACCTGGCGGAGCAGCGCGGTGTCGTCGAGCACGGCGAACGGCAGATGATCCACTCCGTGTTCGCGCTCGGGGACACCATCGCCCGCGAGGTGATGGTGCCGCGTACCGAGATGGTGTGGATAGAGGAGAGCAAGACCCTCTCTCAGGCCCTGGTGCTCTTCCTGCGCTCCGGCTTCTCCCGCATCCCGGTGATCGGCGAGAGCGTCGACGACGTGCTGGGCGTGCTCTACCTCAAGGACCTCATCCGCCGCACCCAGGGCGGCGCCGACGAGGACCGGGAGCTGCCGGTGGCCGAGCTGATGCGCCCGGCGACCTTCGTCCCGGAGTCCAAGCCGGTCGACGACCTGCTCTCGGAGATGCAGGCCGCCCGCAACCACCTGGTCATCGTCGTCGACGAGTACGGCGGCACCGGCGGTCTGGTCACCATCGAGGACATCCTGGAGGAGATCGTCGGCGAGATCACCGACGAGTACGATGTCGAGCGCCCGCCCGTGGAGCATCTCGACGACGGGGCGGTGCGGGTCACCGCGCGGCTCCCCGTCGAGGACCTGGGCGAGCTGTTCGACACCGAACTCCCCACCGACGAGGTGGAGACCGTCGGCGGCCTGCTCGCGCAGTCCCTGGGACGGGTTCCCATCCCGGGCGCGGAGGTCGCGGTGGCCGGCCTCCGGCTGGTCGCCGAGGGCACCACCGGCCGACGCAACCGGATCGACACCGTGCTCGTCCGCCGGGTGGAGTCGACCGACACGCAGGACAACCCGGGACGCGGCGAGCAGGCCGAGTCCCGGGGCGACACCGACCGATCCGAGGAGAGGCAACCCGCAGATGCCTGAGTCACCCGCCGCGCCGGCCGTCCGGCCCACCCCGTCCGAGCCGGTGGCGCTGAGCGCCGAGGACGGCAAGCTGGTCGTCCTCGCCCGGGGAGCACGCGGCCGGGTCGGTGCCGTGGAGGGCGCCGCCGTCCGCGACCAGGACGGCCGGACGTACGCGGCGGCCAGCGTCTCCCTGCCCTCGCTGACCATCACCGCGCTCCAGCTCGCTGTCGCCTCGGCGGCGGCGGCCGGCGCGACCCGGCTGGAGGCCGCGGTCGTGGTGACCGAGGCGTCGACGCTGGACGGCGCCGGTCACGCCGCCGTCCGGGACCTCGCCGCCGACGCGCCGATCCACGTGGCGGCGCCGGACGGCACAGTCCTCGGCACGGTGGTCGCGTGACGGGCGCCGTCGGGGCGGAGCGGCCCTACCGGGCCGGTTTCGCCTGCTTCGTCGGCCGGCCGAACGCCGGCAAGTCGACGCTGACCAACGCGATCGTCGGCACCAAGATCGCGATCACGTCGAACAAGCCGCAGACCACCCGGCACATCATCCGGGCCGTGCTGCACCGGCCCGACTCGCAGCTCGTGCTCGTCGACACCCCCGGCCTGCACCGCCCCCGTACGCTGCTCGGCGAGCGCCTCAACGACCTGGTCCGCGCCACCTGGAGCGAGGTCGACGTGATCGGCCTCTGCATCCCGGCGGACGAGCCGGTGGGCCGGGGCGACCGTTTCATCACCGGTGAGTTGGCTGAGCTGAAGGCCACCGTGCTGGCGGTGGTCACCAAGACCGACCTGGTGGACAAGAAGCGGCTGGCCGAGCAGTTGCTGGCGGTCAGCGAGCTGGGTGAGTTCGCCGCCGTGGTGCCGGTCAGCGCCGTCTCGGGGCACCAGGTGGACACCCTGGTCGACGTGATGACCGGCTACCTGCCGCCGTCTCCGCAGCTCTACCCGGACGACATGCTCACCGACGACCCGGAGCAGGTGATGGTCGCCGAGCTGATCCGGGAGGCGGCCCTGGAGGGGGTCCGCGACGAACTGCCCCACTCCATCGCGGTGGTGGTGGAGGAGATGATCCCCGAGGGCCAGGTGATCAAGATCTACGCCGACGTGTACGTCGAGCGGCCGAGCCAGAAGGCGATCGTGATCGGCCACCGGGCCAGCCGGCTCAAGGACGTCGGCACCCGGGCGCGGAAGCAGATCGAGGAGCTGCTCGGCAGTCGGGTCTACCTCGACCTGCACGTACGTGTGGCGAAGGACTGGCAGCGCGACCCGAAGCAGTTGCGCAAGCTGGGGTTCTGACCGGCCACGAGGGGAAGAGGCCCGGCGTGATCGGTACCGGTCGGGCGGATGGCATCTTTCACTTCCCGCAGGGGTCGCGTCTGTTTGCCGGGGGAGCGGCGGAGGGTAGGAGACGGAAATCCTCGTGCCCCCGGACACAAGTGCAGGCTGATGCGAAACCGATACCTGGACCTGCTCCGCTTCCTCGCCATCGTCCGCGTCGTCGTCTACCACGTCACCGGGTGGGCCTCGCTGACTCTCGTGTTCCCCGCCATGTCGGTGATGTTCGCCCTGGCCGGTTCGCTGATGGCCGCCTCCCTGCACAGGTGGGGCCCTGGCGCGGTGCTGCGGCGGATACGCCGGTTGCTGCCGTCGCTCTGGGTGCTCGCCGCGGTGTTCGTGCCGGCCATGCTGCTCACCGGTCTGCCGCTCTCGCCGAAGGTGCTGCTCTGGCTGTTCCCGGTCGCCGACCCGCCGGCCAACGACTGGGGAGCGCTGGCCCTCAGCGTGATCTGGTACCTGCGCGACTACCTGTGGTTCGTCCTCGCCTCGCCGATCGCCCTGTGGCTGTTCCGGCGCGCGCCGCTGCCCACTCTGCTGGCCCCGTACGCCCTGCTGCTGGCGCTGCAGGCGGGCCTGTGGCCGGCGGCACCGACGGCGGCGCGGGACTTCGGCCTGTACTTCGGCGCCTGGCTGCTCGGCTTCGCCCACCAGGCGGGGATGCTGCGCCGGCTGGCCAACCGCGTGCTGGTGCCTCTCGCCCTCGCCCTGGCCCTCGCCGGCGGGACGTGGATCGTCACCCATCCGGGTCCGCGCGGGTACGACCTCAACGACAACCCCCTGGCCAACGCCCTCTGGTCGGCGGCCTTCGTCCTCGTGCTGCTCGGTCGGGGGCCGGCGACGACGGCCTGGGTGGACCGTAGCGCCGTGTTCAGCCGCGTGGTGACGGTCTTCAACCGGCGCGCGCTCACCGTCTACCTGTGGCACATGCCGTTCGTGGTCGCCCTCACCCCGCTGGTCGACGTGGTGGGCTGGACCCACCAGGACCCGGTCGGGTTGGCCGTCCGGGTGGCGCTGGTCTTCGTCCTGGTGGGGCTGGTCACCGCCGCGGTGGGCTGGGTCGAGGACGTGGCCGCCCGGCGACCACCTGAGCTGGTTCCCGGTGGCCGCCGCCCGGCGCGCCCCCGCGCCGCCGACGTCGTGCCCTCCAGCCCGGCCCCGGCCGGCGCCGGCCACGCCGGTGCCCCCGTGGTGGCCGCCCGGCCGGACGTCGGCCGGGCCGGGGTGCCGAGGCAGCGGAGCGCGCCCGAACTGGAGACCGTCGAGATCAGCGCTGGATGACCGCGATGTCGCCGCTGCCCGTGGCGACGTCGAGCACCGCGGTGGCGCCGGCCGTGTGGGGTACGCCCAGCTCCGCACGGCCCGCTTCGGCCTCCGAGCGGACCTGGTAACTGCCGGCCGGCACGGTCAGTTCGACGTCTCCGCTGCGGGCGTGCGCCCGGACCGAGGCCACCGCGGTCAGCTCGACGGTGACGCTCCCCGAGCTGGCCTCGGCGTCCACCGCGCCCCGCAGGCGCCGGGCGGTGATGTCGCCGGAGGACGCCCGCAGGGTGACCGGGGTGGCGACGTCGTCGATCTCGATCGAGCCGGAACCGGTCTCGGCGCGGACCGGGCCGGTCGCCCCGGCGATCCGCACGTCGCCGGAGCCGAGCTCGAACTGCACCTCGCCGACCTTGCTCAGGTCGACGTCCCCGGAGCCGGTCTCACCCCGCACGCTCACCCCGGGCGGGGTGGTCACCTCGTAGGAGACGGTGCACCCGGAGCCGCACTCGGTGTCCAGCACCAGCTCGGACCCGATGATCTCGTACGTCGTGTCGGGCTCACCGCCCTGGTAGCGGACCACCCGCTTGATCCGTACCTCGTTCGGCTGACCGGTGGCGCGCACCACGACGTCGCCCGCGCCGGGCTCCACCCGGATCGAGGTGATCCGGACCGCCTCGGTGGTGTCGAAGTCGAGTCGCCGGAAGGAGAGGTTGTCGCACCCGGCGAGGAGGATCAGGGCGGTGGCCGCGCCGAGCGCGGTGACGGTCCGGTGCAGTGCCATGGCCAGGACGCTACGGCCGCTTGCCGACGCCGCACATCGGGGTCGGTCCGCGCGTCCACCCCGAGCCGACCCTGATTTCCCACCCCGAGGGAGAATGACCCGATGGCCGGGTACCGCCGACAGCTCTACCGCGACGACGCGGTGGTCCTGCGCGTGCAGAAGCTCGGCGAGTCCGACCGGATCATCACGCTGCTCACCCGACGGCACGGCCGGCTCCGCGCGGTCGCCCGGGGCGTACGGCGCACCACCTCCCGCTTCGGGGCCCGGCTGGAGCCGTTCGGCCACGTCGACCTCCAGCTCGCCGGGGATCCGAAGGGCAACCACGGCAGCTCCCTGCACACGGTTAGCCAGGTCGAGGGGATCGACCTGTACGGCAAGCGGTTCCTCGGCGACTACCCGCGCTACACCGCGGCCAGCGCGATCGCCGAGACCGCGGAACGCCTCACCCCCGTCGAGCGGGAGCCGTCGCTGCGGTTGTTCCAGCTCACCCTCGGCGCGATCAAGGCCCTCGCGCGGGGCGAGCACGCCACCACGCTGGTGCTCGACGCGTACCTGCTGCGCGGGATGGCGCTGGCCGGTTGGGCGCCGGCGCTGACCGCCTGCGCCGTCTGCGGCACGCCCGGCCATCACCGGGCCTTCTCCGTCCCGGCCGGCGGCGCCGTCTGCCCGGACTGCCGGCCGCCGGGCGCGGCCCATCCCGCCCCGGCCACCATCGACCTGATGTCCGCGCTGACCATCGGTGACTGGGTGGTCGCCGACGCGGCCGAGACCGGCGTACGCCGGGAGTGCAGCGGCCTCGTCGCGGCGCACCTGCAATGGCACCTGGAGCGCGCGCTACGCTCGCTGCCGCTGGTCGACCGGGGTGTCCCGACGGCCGGCGCGGTCCCGCCGTCGGTCGACGGCGCGGACGGCGGGGGTCCCTTCCCGTCGGCTGCGGGGGCCGGTGGGGACGGTGCAAGCAGGGAGATGACCGAGTGATCCGATCGATGAGGGCCGGCCGGCGCGAGCCGGTGCCGCCGACACCCCACCCGTCGGGGGCGCGCCCGCCGGCGTTGCCCGCCGGGGCCGTGCCGAAGCACGTCGCGATCGTCATGGACGGCAACGGCCGGTGGGCCAAGGAGCGCGGCCTGCCCCGCACCAAGGGCCACGAGCAGGGTGAGTACAGCCTCTTCGACACCATCGAGGGCGCGATCGAGCTCGGCATCCCCTATCTGTCGGCGTACGCCTTCTCGACGGAGAACTGGCGGCGCTCGCCGGAGGAGGTCCGTTTCCTGATGGGCTTCAACCGGGACGTGATCCGGCGTCGCCGCGACCAGCTCGTCGACCTGGGCGTCCGGGTGGTCTGGTCGGGTCGGTCCGGTCGCCTGTGGAAGAGCGTCATCTCGGAGCTGCAGACCGCCGAGGAGATGTCGCGGGACAACTCGACACTCACCCTCCAGTTCTGCGTCAACTACGGCGGGCAGGCCGAGATCGGCGACGCGGCGGCGGCGATCGCGCGGGACGTGGCGGCCGGGAAGCTGGATCCGGGGAAGGTGACCGAGAAGACGGTCGCGAAGTACCTGTACCACCCGGAGATCCCCGAGGTGGACCTGTTCCTGCGTCCCTCGGGCGAGGAGCGGATCTCCAACTTCCTGCTGTGGCAGACCGCGTACGCCGAGCTGGTGTTCCTCGACACCCTCTGGCCGGACTTCGACCGCCGCCACCTCTGGTACGCCTGTGAGCTGTACGCGCAGCGGGACCGCCGGTTCGGCGGGGCCCTGCCGAACCCGGTTGCCCCCACCACCTGACGCTTACCACCCCGTGGGTCTGGGTACCACTACGGTCAGCAGCCACTGACGGAGGTGAACCCACATGATCCAGAAGCGTATTGCCCAGTGGGCGGTGATGGCGGTCGCCCTGCCCGTGGCGGCGGCCGGTGCGCGCCGGCTCAGCCACACGCTGGAGGCCCGCCGTGGCCCCTCCGGGCTCAGCCGCCTGCTCACCAAGGGCGCGGACATGCTGCGCCCGCAGAAGGCCAAGCGTCGCCGCTTCTTCTGATCCGGCTCGCGTCGACGCCGTCCCCACCGACCCCGGGGGCGGCGTCGACGCGCATCCGGGCTCCTGCCGGCCCGCCGACACCTAGGATCGGGGGCGGGGACGTGTGACGGTGGGGGGTCGGGGATGCGGGACCTGCGGTACAAGATGATCATGGCGCTGAACGCGGCGGATCTGGGGGATCCGATCTGCGAGCAGGTCGCCGAGATCTGCGCCGAGATCGCCGAGCAGCACTGCCAGGAGTTCGGTCACACGCCGGCGCTGCGTTCCGGTGAGATCGCCGAGCTTGCCACCGGCGAACCGGCCCTGACCTGGGCGCCCACCGAGACCGGGCAGCGGGCGTGGTGAGCGCGCCGGCCCCGGCCGTCGACATCCGCCGGGCCGACCAGCGTTTCACCACGTCGATCTCCTGGCTCGACTCGAAGCACTCCTTCTCGTTCTCCCGGCACTACGACCCGGCGAACACCCACCACGGCCTGCTGCTGGTGAACAACGACGACGTGGTCCGGCCGGGAGCCGGCTTCGAGACCCACCCCCACCAGGACATGGAGATCGTCACCTGGGTGCTGCGCGGGTCCCTGGTGCACCAGGACTCCACCGGCCACTCCGGAGTGATCTACCCGGGCCTGGCGCAGCGGATGAGCGCCGGCACCGGCATCCTGCACTCGGAGAAGAACGACTCCTGGCGGCTGGACGGGCGGGACCCGCACAGCGACCCGGTCCACTTCGTGCAGATGTGGGTCCTGCCCGACGCCGAGGGTGTCGACCCCGGCTACGAACAGTTGGAGATCGAGGACCAGCTGCTCAGGGGCGGCCTGGTCCCGGTGGCGGCCGGAATGGAGCGGCACGCCACCGACTCGGCGATCCGCATCCGCAACCGGTACGCGACCCTGCACGCCGCCCGGCTCGGCCCCGGCGACGAGGTCACCCTCCCGGACGCGCCGTTCGTCCACCTCTACGTGCCGATCGGCGCGGTGACCATGGAGGGCAGCGGTGTCCTCGGCACCGGTGACGCGGCCCGGCTGACGATGACCGGTGGCCGCCGGGTCACCGCCACCGAGCCGGCCGAGATCCTGGTGTGGGAGATGCACGCCACAATCACCTGACCCCGCGCGGGTGCGGGGCCCCCGGGGGTGGGTCAGGCTTCGGTCTCCGACCGGTCGCCGGCCCAGACGGTGTGGAAGGTGCCCTCGCGGTCGACCCGGTGGTATGTGTGCGCACCGAAGTTGTCCCGCAGCCCCTGGATCAGCGCCGCCGGCAGGCGCTCCGCGCGCAACGCGTCGAAGTACGCCAGCGACGAGGCGAACGCCGGCGCGGGCACCCCGGCGCGGGCGGCCTCGGCCACCACCCGCCGCCAGCTCGGCACGCCGTCGCGCACCGTGTCGGCGAACCAGGGCGCCACCAGCAGGGTCCGCAGCGCCGGCTTCTCGTCGTACGCCTGCCGGATGCGGTCCAGGAAACGCGCCCGGATGATGCAGCCGCCCCGCCAGATGGTGGCGGTCCCGCCGAGGTCGATGTCCCAGTCGTACTCCCGGCTGCCCGCGCGGATCTGGTCGAAGCCCTGCGCGTACGCGACGATCTTGCTGGCCAGCAGCGCGCGCCGCACGTCCTCGACGAAGGTTTCCCGGTCGCTCACCTGCCACTTCTCGCCCGCGTCTCCGAATGCGGCGCGGGCCGCCTCGCGCTGGTCGGCGTGCCCGGACAGCGAGCGGGCGAAGGTCGCCTCGGCGATGCCGGTGATCGGGATTCCCAGGTCCAGCGCGCTCTGCACGGTCCAGCGACCGGTGCCCTTCTGCTCGGCCTGGTCGAGCACCACGTCCACGAACGCCCGCCCGGTGGACGCGTCGGTGTGCGCCAGGACGTCGGCGGTGATCTCGATGAGGAAGGACTCCAGCTCACCGGAGTTCCACTCGCGGAAGATCTCGGCGATCTCCGCCGGCTCCGCCGACAGGCCCACCCGCAGCAGGTCGTACGCCTCGGCGATGAGCTGCATGTCGGCGTACTCGATGCCGTTGTGCACCATCTTCACGAAGTGACCGGCGCCGTCCGGGCCGATGTGCCGGCAGCACGGGGTGCCGTCCACCTGCGCGGCGATCTTCTCGAAGATCGGGCCGAGCTTGCGGTACGACTCCGGGGAGCCGCCCGGCATGATGCTCGGCCCGAGCAGCGCGCCCTCCTCGCCGCCGGACACACCGGTGCCGACGAAGTGGAGCCCCTGGGCGCGCAGCGCCTCCTCCCGGCGGCGGGTGTCGGCGAAGTGGGCGTTGCCGCAGTCCACGATGATGTCGCCGGAGTCGAGCAGCGGCGTCAGTTCGTCGATGACCGCGTCGGTGGGGCCGCCCGCCTTCACCATCACGATGACCGCCCGAGGGCGCTCCAGCGCCGCGACGAAGTCCCTCATCGACTCGGCCGGCACGAACGTCCCCTCGTCGCCGTGCTCGGCGACCAGGCTGCGGGTCCGTTCCGGCGAGCGGTTGTGCACCGCCACGGTGAAGCCGTTGCGGGCGAGGTTGCGGGCCAGGTTCCGGCCCATCACCGCCAGCCCGGTCACGCCGATCTGCGCCGTCGCCTGCTCCGCCATGCGTCCCGCCACCTTCCGCCGCCGACACTCCTGCCGCTGCGACCGTATCGCGGTCCACGGCACGCGGGGCGGCGTCGTCACCAGGGGTCACCGCCGCGCCGCAGAACGTCGTCGTCCGGCCCGGCTCAGCTGATCAGCGGACGGAAGGTGCCGAGGAGGACGCTGGCCGTGATGGCGGCGAGGGCCAGGGCCGTCGCGCCGGCGACCAGTGCGGCGTCGGCGGGGCCGAAACGTTGGCGTCGGGCCACCGTTCGCGGGGTTCCCGCGTCGAAGCCCCGGGCGTCCATCGCGACCGCCAGCCGGGTGCCCCGCCGGATCGCACCGACCAGCAGCGCGAACCCCGTCGAGGCGAAGAGCCGCAGCCGGGCCACCGGGTTCCGCCCGGCGTCCACGCCCCGCGCCCGGCGTGCCATGGCGATCATCTGCCACTCGTGGCCGAGCAGCGGCACCAGCCGGAACGCGGCCAGCGCCCCGATGGCGAACCGGGCCGGTGCCTTCGCGTTCTGGACCAGCGCGTCGGCCAGGTCGGTCGGATCCGTGGTGGCGAAGACGATCACCCCCGGCAGCGCGACGGCGAACACCCGCAGCACCAGGCCGAGGGCGGTGAGCAGCACCCCGGAGGTCACCACCACCGGCCCGGCCTCGACCAGCACCCGACCGGAGCGATCGGCCGCGAAGAGCACCAGCGTCACCACGATCCCGGCGGCGCTGAGCAGCAGGGGCCACGCCCGCCGGAGCAGCACCCGGGGGTGCACGCCGAACAGCGGCAGCACCGCCAGCTCCACGGCGATGGCGATCGCCGGGGCCACCGGGTCCAGGGTGGCGATGAGGACGATCGAGAAGACCAGAGCCGCCGCGAGCTTCGCCACCGGGTTGCGGCGGGCCAGCGGCGCGTCCGGCCGGGCGACCGGCCCGAAGCCCCCGATCACGGTCGCGTCCCGGGCCGCACGTCGACCGGCGGGCGGTCCAGCAGGACCTTCCGGTCGGCCAGGGCGGCCACGAACTCCGCGTCGTGGGTGACGGTGACCAGGCCGTGTCCGGCGTCGCGCAGCTCGGCGAGGAGGTCGACCAGCTCCAGCCACGTACGCCGGTCCTGGCCGAAGGTGGGTTCGTCGCAGACCAGCAGGCGGGGCGCGGTGGCCAGGGCCGTCGCCACGCTCAGCCGCCGCGCCTCACCACCGGAGAGGGTGTACGGGTTGGCGCCCGCGAGTTTCGTCAGCCGCAGCCGGTCCAGCAGTCCGTCCACCGTGGCCCGTACCTCGGGATCGGGGCGGCCGGTGCGGCGGGGGCCCAGCGCCAGCTCGTCGAAGACGGTGCTCGTGACGAACTGGTGCTCCGGGTCCTGGAACACCGAGCCGACCCGGCGGGCCAGCGCCGGAGCGCGCCACCGGTGCGGGGGAGTGCGGGCGTCGGCGCCGGCCAGTTCGGCCGTGGCGGCGGCGCGACCAATGCCCGGCTTCAACAGCCCACCGAGCAGCAGCGCGAGGGTGGACTTCCCGGCCCCGTTCGGGCCGAGGACGGCGAGCGCCTCGCCCGCGCGTACGGTCAGGTCGACGGCGGCCAGCCGGGGCGGCAGGCCGAGCCGTTCGGCGGCGAGCAGCGTTCTCCCCGCGGGTGTGGTGGCCCGGCGGGGCGGTACGGGCCGGCCGGGCACCCAGACCCCGTCGGCGGCGAGCGCGTCGCCGTGTGCGCCGAACACGGCCTCGGGCGTGCCGTCGGCGCGTACGCCGCCACCCGGTTCGAGCACGACCACCCGGTCGACCAGCGGCAGCGCCTCGGCGACCCGGTGCTCCACCAGGATCAACGTGGTGTCGGCGTCCAGAGCCCGGGTCACCGCCTCCCGGACCAGCGCGGCACCGGCCGGGTCGAGGTTGGCGGTGGGTTCGTCGAGCAGCAGCAGGCCGGGGCGCAGGGCCAGCGCGCCGGCCAGGGCGAGACGCTGCTGCTCGCCGCCGGAGAGCGCGGCGGTCGGACGGTCCCGGTCGTACGGGAAGCCGACCCGGCGCAGCGCCTGGTCCACGCGCGGCCAGATCTCGGCGGTGGGTACGCCCCGGTTCTCCAGCCCGAACGCCACGTCGTCGCCGCAGCGGGCCATCACCAGCTGGGTCTCCGGGTCCTGGAAGACGATGCCGACGCGCTCCCGGTCCTTGCGCGGGTCCAGCCCGTCGATCTCGACGGTGCCCTCCTGCTCGCCGGAGTCCTCGGGCAGCAGGCCGGCGAGCGCGGCGAGCAGGGTGCTCTTGCCCGCGCCCGAGGGCCCGAGCAGCAGCACCCGCTCCCCACGCTCCACCCGCAGGTCCAGTCCCCGCACGGCCCACGCGCGCCGCCCGGCGTGCCGCCACCCGAACCCCCGCAGCTCCACCCTGCCCACCGGCCGATCACCCCCTCCGCCCACTGCTGTTGATCAAGAGGTTTGCGTCAGGACAACGGCTCCCGTTGACGCAAACCTCTTGATCAACGAGGGAGGTGGGTGGGGTCAGACCAGGGCGCGGTCGCGGCCGGCGGGGAAGCGGTCGAGGACGCCGGTGCCGGCCAGGGCGCGCGTGAGGTACCAGGCGCCGGCGCCGGCGATGACCGTGGCGCTGAGCACGGTGATCACGAAGATCGGCACCCGGGCGCTCCACAGCTCCAGCTCCGAGTAGTACCGGATCTGGTCGAAGATGGCCGCGGCCAGGCCGGCGAGGGCGCCCGAGATCAGGGCGGCCGGCAGGCGGAACGAGCGGTACCGGAAGGCGGCGAAGCCCAGCTCGGCGCCGAGCCCCTGGAACGCGCCCTGGAGGATCGCCACGGCACCCCACTGGCTGCCCAGCAGCACCGAGACGAACGCGGCGAGGAACTCGCAGTAGAAGGCCGCCCCCGGCTTGCGGATGACGAGGCCGCCGAGCACGCCGGGCAGCAGCCAGATGCCGTAGATGACCGACTGGGCCGGCGGGAAGAACGCGAACGCGCCCTCGGTGGCGGCCCAGACGAAGTTCCAGGCCCAGAAGATGACGCCGAAGGCGACGGCGAGGACCGAGGCGACGACGATGTCGATCGTGCGCCAACGGGTGGTGTCGGTGGTGGTCATGCTGCGCTCCCAGTCCAGAGGTGAACCAGGAGAAGACGCACGCCGACGCCCGGAGTGCCCGGACGGCGGCGCGGCTGGAGGTCGACCGAACTCCCTGCGCTGGCATTACCCAGATCAGGTTCGAGGGTCTGCGGGCGGTGCCCGCACTCTCAGCGCTGTGCGCTCCCCTGTCGGATGTGAAGTTGTCTCGTCGACGCTAACACCCCTGAAGATCATCGGGCAAAGTGATCTCTCCGCAGGTCAGTCGAACATCGCGAGACGCCTCGCCACCTCGACCCGTCCCACCGACCCGACACGGAGGTCCGGCCGGATCCATCGACCGGAGCCGAGGTCGACCGGTAGTCTCAGGCCGCCGGTCCCGCCACCCGGCAGAAGGACGCACACGTGACACCGGAAACCGACCGCCCCGACCCGTCCCGCGACAGCGAGGGGCACCGCACAGGGACGGTCGGCCTGGCCGCACCGACCGCCCCGACCGGGACGCAGGGCGTACGCCCGGAGGAGCCGGCGGGGCCCGACGGTGCCGGCCCACGCACCTGGCTGGGTGGCCGGGTCGGCTCGGTCGAGGTGCTCGCGGCGCTGCTGGTCCTGCTGATCATCTTCCGGGAGCCGCTGGCCGGCCTGCTGTCCTCGCCCCGACTCCAGACCTGGACCACCGTGTTCGTCTCGGTCATGGTCCAGGCGGTGCCGTTCCTCGTCTTCGGCGTGCTGCTCTCCGCGGTGATCGCCGTCTTCGTGCCCCGGTCGTTCTGGGCCCGGGCGCTGCCCCGCCACCCGGCGCTGGCGGTGCCGGTGGCCAGCGCCGCGGGCGTGGTCCTGCCCGGCTGCGAGTGTGGCTCGGTGCCGATCGCCGGCTCGCTGATCCGGCGCGGGGTCACCCCGGCCGCTGCGCTGGCCTTCCTGCTCGCCGCGCCGGCGATCAATCCGATCGTGCTCGCCGCCACCGCGGTGGCCTTCCCGAACAACCCGGAGATGGTCGTCGGCCGCGCGGTGGCCAGCCTGATCGTGGCCATGATCATGGGTTGGCTCTGGCTCCGCCTCGGCCGCGCCGACTGGATCCGGCTGCCCCGCCGTCCGGAGTTGGAGAGCGGTTCGCGCGGCCTGGCGTTCTGGGCGGCGGTCCGGCACGACGTCACCCACGCCGGCGGCTTCCTCGTCGTGGGCGCGATGGCCGCCGCCACCATCAACGTGCTGGTGCCCGAGCGGTGGTTGCAGACCCTCGCCGACAACCCGGTGCTCTCGGTGCTGGCTCTCGCCGTCCTCGCCGTCCTGCTCTCCATCTGCTCGGAGGCGGACGCCTTCGTCGCGGCCTCGCTGTCGCAGTTCTCGCTCACGTCCCGGCTCGTCTTCCTGGTGGTGGGACCGATGGTCGACCTGAAACTGATCTCGATGCAGACCGGCGTCTTCGGCCGGCGGTTCGCGTCCCGGTTCGCGCCCACCACCTTCGTGGTGGCCGTCCTGGTCGCCGTCGGGGCCGGGGCGGTGCTGCTGTGAACCGGCAGGCGCAGGCCGTCGTCCTGCTGCTGCTCGGCGGCGCGGTGATCCGCGCCAGCCTCACCGACCTCTACCTGAACTACGTCAAGGAGGGGCTGCGTCCCTTCCTGGTCGCCGCCGGGATCCTCCTGGTCGTGGCCGCGATCATGACCCTCTGGTACGAGCTGCGACCCGCCCGCCCCGCGCCGGTCCCGGCCGGCGGCGCACCCGACAGCCCCGGCCTCGAAGGGCACGACGCGCCCGGGTACGACGGGCACGGGGACGACGACGGGCACGGCCACCACGAGCCGCGGGTCGGCTGGCTGCTGATCCTGCCCGTGCTCGGCCTGCTGCTGGTGGCCCCGCCGGCCCTCGGGTCGTACGCGGCCGGCCAGGCCGGCACCGCCCTGTCCAGCCAGCAGCAGCCCTCGGACTACCCGCCCCTGCCCGAGGGCGACCCGGTCCGGGTGGGAGTGCTCGACTACGCCTCCCGGGCGCTGTTCGACAAGGGAACGTCCATCGGCGACCGGCGGGTGCTGATCACCGGTTTCGTCGCGAAGGGCCCGGACGGGCAGCCGATCCTCGCCCGGATCGTGCTCTCCTGCTGCGCCGCCGACGGGCGGCCGGTCAAGCTCGGCCTGACCGGCAACGTGCCCGCCGGTCTCGCCGACGACACCTGGGTCGAGGTGACCGGCCGCTACAGCGACCGGGTCGCCCCGGACCCGGTCAACGACGCGGAGATCCCGTACCTCGACGTGGAGTCGTGGAAGCAGGTGCCCACCCCCAAGCGCCAGTACGAGTGACGGCCACCGTGCCTGGGTAGGCTGCCGATCATGCGGATCGAGGCCCGAGGGCTGACCTTCGACGTACGCGCCGGTGGGCCGGAGGACGGCACGCCCGTGCTCCTGCTGCACGGCTTCCCGCAGCACGGTGGCGAGTGGGACGAGGTGGTGCCCGCCCTGCATGCCGCCGGCCTGCGCACGTACGCGCTGGACCAGCGCGGCTACTCGCCGGGCGCCCGGCCGGAGGCCGTCGAGGCGTACGCGATGCCGGAGTTGACCGCCGACGCGGTGGCCGTGCTGGACGCCCTCGGCGTCGAGGCGGCGCACGTGGTG
The DNA here is from genome assembly GCF_044465805.1 of Micromonospora sp. NPDC049497. Classification (NCBI taxonomy): domain Bacteria; kingdom Bacillati; phylum Actinomycetota; class Actinomycetes; order Micromonosporales; family Micromonosporaceae; genus Micromonospora; species Micromonospora sp. NPDC049497. The sequence goes on from NZ_JBITMC010000002.1 coordinate 28,655, forward strand.
GGGCACGACTGGGGCGCCGTGGTCGGCTGGGACCTCGCCGCCCGGCACCCCGACCGGGTCCGCACCCTGACGGCGGTGTCCGTGCCGCACCCCGCCGCCTTCGCCCACGCGCTGGCGAAGGACCCGCAGCAGAAGGCGCGCTCGGCGTACATCATGCTGTTCCGCCAGCCCGGCAGGGCGGAGAAGGCGCTGCTGGCGCTCAACGCCACCGGCCTGCGGCGGATGCTGCACGGCGTCGGCGACGACCGGCGGGTGGCCGTGTACGCCGACCCGATGCGCGAGCCGGGTGCCCTCACCGCGGCGCTGAACTGGTACCGCGCGATGTCCCGCTCCACGATGGCGGCCACCGGCCCGGTGTCGGTGCCGACCACCTACGTCTGGAGCGACCGGGACATCGCGGTGGGGCGGACCGCCGCGGAGGCGTGCGCCGACCAGGTGACCGGCGACTACCGGTTCGTCACGCTGCCCCGGGTGAGCCACTGGATCCCCGACGAGGCTCCCGCACCGCTGGCCGAGGCGATCCTGGCCCGCGTACGCGGTCTGGCCTGACCGCCGGTCGGATCGGTCCGGCCGGCGGCGCGCGACGAGAACACGGATGGACGGAGGAAGCGTGACGCTGAGCGGTGACGACTACCTGGCGGTGGTGACGGCGACGATGCACCGGGTGGCCGAGAGCCAGCGTGCGGCGGTGGGGCGGGCGGCGGACCTCGTCGCCGAGGCGGTCCGCGCCGACAGTGTCGTGCACGCCTTCGGCACCGGACACTCCGAGGCGCTCGCCATGGAGATCGCCGGCCGGGCCGGCGGGCTGGTGCCGACCAACCGGATCGCCCTGCGCGACCTGGTGCTGCTCGGCGGCGGCTCGCCGGAGCTGCTCGGGCCGATGCTGGAACGGGACCCGTCGGTGGCGCACCGCCTGTACGAGCTGGCTCCGGTCCGCCCGCAGGACGTGTTCGTGCTCGCCTCCAACTCGGGGGTCAACGGGGCGATGGTCGAGTTCGCCGCCCTGGTGCGCGAGAGGGGGCACCGGCTGATCGTCATCACCTCGACGGAGCACTCCGGCCGGATGACCTCCCGCCACCCGTCCGGGCGCAAGCTCGCCGACTTCGCCGACGTCGTGCTCGACAACGGCGCCCCGTACGGGGACGCCACCCTTCCACTGCCGGGCGGCGGCGCGGTCGGCGCGGTCTCCTCGATCACCGCGGCGCTGCTGGCTCAGCAGTTGACGGTCGAGGTGGTGGCCCGGCTGCTGGCGGCGGGGGAGCGGCCCCCGGTCTACCTGTCGGCCAACATCGCCGGCGGCGACGAGCACAACAACGCCCTGGAGGCCCGGTACGCGGGCCGTATCCGCCGCGGCTCCTGAGCCGGTTTCGCCATCAGCGCGATCGGGCATCAGCGATGCTGCCGGTGGGCGCACCCCGCCGGCAGTACCGTCTGACCGGAGGTGTGCGTGTCGAAGGAAACCGAGAAGCAGCGCTGGCAGCGCAACTTCGCCGATCTGCTCCAGGAGTTGCGGGTCGCCCAGACGGGCGTCCAGATCCTCTTCGCTTTCCTGCTCACCCTGCCGTTCAGCAACGGCTTCACCCGGACGACGGGCTTTCAGAAGGACGTCTACATCGTCGCGCTGCTCGCCGCGGCGGCCGCCACCGCATTGATCATCTCGCCGGTCGCCTTCCACCGGGCGCTGTTCCGGCAGGGCCGCAAGCCGGAGATGGTCCGGTTCGCGCACCGGATGGCCAGTGGCGGGCTCGCCTTCATGCTGATCTCGATGGTGTCGGCGGTCCTGCTGATCACGGACTTCGTGCTCGACCGGCCGATCGCCTTCGTGCTGAGCGGGCTCACCGCGATCTGGTTCCTCACCTTCTGGGGGATCCTGCCCTTCGTCCGGCGCAACTGGGGTGAGGACGACGTCGACGACGAGGACGACAATCCGCCGACCGGTTACCGGGACTGACCGGCCCCGGAAAACCGACAGAACTCGATCTTTACGGAACGCTACCCCTGGGTAACACCCGGGGGTAGCGTTTTCTGTGTCGCGTACGTCGACGCAGCCGGACCGAGGTTCGAGGGGGCAGCCGTGACAACCACGCAGAACAGCCGACCCGCGCCGGACGGCTCCGGCCCGGACCGACCCACCGCCGACCGGGTGGACGCCGCCGGCGGGGCCGGGCCACTGCCGAAAGAGGCCGGTCAGGTCTCCGAGAAGGAGGCCCGCCAGGTGGCCGAGGCGGCCCGGGAGTCATCCTGGGACCGTCCGAGCTTCGGCAAGGAACTCTTCCTCGGCCGGTTCCGCCTCGACCTCCTCGAGCCGTGGCCCCGCCCCGACCCGGCGGACGTCAGCCGGGCCGACGAGTTCCTCGGCCGGTTCCGCGAGTTCCTCGACTCCGAGGTGGACGGTGCGGCGATCGAGCGGGACGCGTCCATCCCGGACGAGGTCTTCCAGGGCCTGGGTCGGCTCGGCGCCTTCGGCATGAAGATCGACCGCAGCTACGGTGGGCTCGGGCTGAGCAACCTGCACTACTGCCGGGCGCTGATGCTGGCCGGCTCCATCAGCCCGGCCATCGGCGCGCTGCTCTCCGCCCACCAGTCCATCGGCGTGCCGCAGCCGCTGAAGATGTTCGGCACCGCCGAGCAGAAGCAGCGCTTCCTCCCCCGGCTCGCCGCCGGTGAGGTCTCGGCCTTCCTGCTCACCGAGCCGGACGTGGGCTCCGACCCGGCACGGCTCGCCACCACCGCCGAACCGACCCCGGACGGCACCGGCTACCGCCTCAACGGGGTCAAGCTCTGGGCCACCAACGGCACGGTGGCGACCCTGCTGGTGGTGATGGCCCGGGTCCCGGCCACCGAGGATCGACGGGGCGGGATCACCGCGTTCGTGGTCGAGGGCGACTCCGAGGGCATCACGGTCGAACGCCGCAACACCTTCGTCGGCCTGCGGGGCCTGGAGAACAGCCTCACCCGCTTCCACGACGTCTTCGTGCCGGCCGAGAACGTCATCGGTGGCGAGGGCAAGGGCCTGAAGATCGCCCTGACCACCCTCAACACCGGCCGGCTGTCACTGCCCGCGATGTGCGTCGGCGCCGGCAAGTGGGCGCTGAACGTGGCCCGCGAGTGGGCCGCCGACCGGGTCCAGTGGGGCCGTCCGGTGGGCGAGCACGAGGCGGTGGCGCAGAAGCTGTCCTTCATCGCCGCCACCACGTACGGCATGGAGACCATGCTCGACCTCTGTTGCCTGCTGGCCGACGACGACCACAACGACATCCGCATCGAGGCCGCCCTGGTCAAGCTGTACGCGAGCGAGATGGCCTGGCGGATCGCCGACGAGCTGATCCAGATCCGGGGCGGCCGCGGCTACGAGACCGCGGACTCCCTGGCCGCCCGGGGCGAGCGTCCGGCCGCCGTCGAGCAGCTCCTCCGGGACCTGCGGATCAACCGGATCTTCGAGGGTTCGACCGAGATCATGCACCTGCTCATCGCCCGGGAGGCGGTCGACGCGCACCTCTCGGTCGCGGGGGACATCATCGACCCGGACGCCGGCCTGGGCCGCAAGGCGAAGGCGGGGGCCCGCGCCGGCGCGTTCTACGCGAAGTGGCTGCCGACCCTGGCCGTCGGCAAGGGACAGGCCCCGGGCGCGTACGCCGGGTACGGTCCCCTCGCCGGCCACCTTCGCCACGTCGAGCGGGCCTCCCGCAAACTGGCCCGGTCGACGTTCTACGCGATGTCCCGCTGGCAGGGGAAGATGGAGCGGAAGCAGGCGTTCCTCGGCCGCGTGGTGGACATCGGCGCGGAGCTGTTCGCGATGGCCGCGGTCTGCGTCCGGGCCCACGCCGAACGGGGCACCCGCCCGGAGAACGTGGAGCTGGCCGACCTGTTCTGCCGGCAGGCCCGGGTCCGGGTGGACGCGCTCTTCACCGCCCTCTGGGAGAACACCGACTCCGTCGACGTGGCCGCCGCCCAACGCATCCTCGCCGGCCGCTACGCCGGGCTGGAGGAGGGCGTCATCACGCCGCCGGCCGACCTGCCCTGGGTCGCCCGTTGGTCGCCCGGCCCGTCCGACGCCACCGACGTCCGCCGCCGCATCCCACCGCCCGCCTGACACCGACCTGCCGTCCGGCGTGCGGTCGCCCCGGCACCGCTTTGGCCAGTCCGCCGTCGGACGGTGCCACCGGTCAGCGCCACGTGGAGCGCCGACGGCCCAGCGGCCCGACCGCCGGAGTCGCGCGGATGAGCGTCATACCTGTCCGTCATGAATATGACGGGCAGGTATGACGCACGCGAGGGCATCTGGCCGGGACCGGTGGCCTGCCGCGTCGGGGCCGGGGCCGGGTCAGCGGGAGACGGCCCAGGCCAGCACCGCCGCCAGGATCAGCCCGTTGAGCACGGCCAACCCGAGGTACGCCGCCGGCGGGATCTTGCGGCCCTGTCGGACGAACGTGAGGAGGAAACCGGCGTAGCCGAGCAGCAGGACGGCGATGACGACGAGGAAGAAGAACACCCGACGACCTTAGCGACCGCCGAGGGGGCCCGGGCGGGTCACCGACCGTCGCGCAGGCCGAGTTGGCGCAGCTCCAGGGCGGCCAGCGCGTCGACGGTCGCGTCGTCGCCCCGCCGCCACGCCTCGGCGACGTCCGGCCCGATGCCGGTGAGCCTGCCCAACGGCTGGGTCGCCAGTGCCCGCAGGGCGAGCAGGTCCCGTCCGGCGGGCGCGGCGGCCAGCTTCGCGGCGGACCCGGCGCGGCGCATCCAGCGCAGCCGCAGCGGCAGCCAGCCGAACAGCACCAGGCCGAGGGGGAACACGAGGAACGTGCCGGCCAGGGCGAGGGCGAGCTGGTCGACCAGTTCCTGCTGGTCCCGGCCCGCGTCGGCCAGGGAGCGGGCCGCGTCGGCGGCCCGTTCGAACGGCGCGGTCAGCTCGTCGCCCACCAGCGGCACCCGGCCGACCTTGCCGCCGGCCTCGCCCAGGTTGTCGGCCAGGCCGGTCCCGGCGCCCTCCAGCTTCTGTCCGGGTACGGCGAGCTTCTGCACCAGGTCGTGCAGCCACAGCGCACCGCGCACCGCCGCGTACACCCAGGCGACGACGAGCAGGTCGGTGATCATCTGTCGGACGGCGGTCGGGAAGCGATCGGCGTAGATCTTCACGCCGGACAGCGTGTCACGGCGGTGCGGTGCGGGGCACCCCGCGCACGCATGTTAGGAAGGGGCCCTTTTACCACGCCAGGCGTTAAGAGGGGGCCCTTCCTTACACAGCGATGCCGGGGGAGCCCTCCCCGGCGTGGTCGACGGCGTCGGCCACGATGTGCGCGACGTGCTCGTCGACCAGGGTGTACGCGATCTCCCGGCCGCGCCGGGACCCGCGCACCACGCCGGCACCGCGCAGCACCCGCAGGTGCTGGGAGACCAGCGGCTGCGGCGCCCCCAGCTTGTCGACCAGCTCGTGGACGCAGCGCTCCCCGTCGGCCAGCTCGCTGACGATGGCCAGCCGGATCGGTGCCGAGAGCGCACGCAGCAACTCGCTGGCACCCTCGAACGCGTCGTAACCTGACCCGCTGCTCACGCTGTAACGGTAACCAATCTCGTCGGCAACGCGCTGATCAGGATCGGTGCAGGACGACCTCGTGCGGCTCGGTGACCGGCGCGGCGGCCGGGACGGTCCGGCGACGCAGCACCCGCCAGACCGCCGCGGCGATCGCGACGACCCCGAACGAGGCGATCGCCATCAGCACCACCGACGCGCCCGGGGCGGTGTTCGCGGTGGCCGCGACCCAGACGCCGGAGGCGGCGGCGAACAGGCCCAGCGTCATGGCGGCGGTCATGGTGCTGCGGAAACCCCGGGTCACCTGCTGGGAGGCCGCGACCGGCACCACCATCAGGGCGCTGATGAGCAGCACGCCGACCGCCTGCATGGCGATGGTGACGGTGACCGCCGTGGCGACCGCGAGCAGCAGGTTGAGCGTCCGCACCGGCAGGCCGGAGACCCGCGCGTACTCCTCGTCGTGGCAGACCGCGAAGAGCGCCGGGCGGAGCGCCAGCATCGTCACCAGGATCACCACGCCGAGCACCACGATCGTGATCAGGTCGGCGGGCTGGATCGTGACCAGCGACCCGAAGAGGTACGCGGTGAGGTTGGCGCTGGTGCTGTCGGAGAGCCCGACCAGCATGACGCCCCCGGCGATACCGCCGTAGAACAGCAACGCGAGCGCCAGGTCACCGGAGGTGCGCCCCCGGGCACGGACCAACTCGATGGTGATCGCGCCGAGGCTCGCCACGATCACCGCCACCAGCACCGGTGACTGCTTGAGCAGCAGGCCGGCGCCGACGCCGGTCAGCGCGACGTGGCCGATCCCGTCACCGATCAGCGCCAGCCTCCGCTGCACCAGGTAGATGCCGAGAGCCGGGGCGGCCAGGCCGATGACCAGCGCGGCGATCAGGGCACGCTGCATGTAGGGGTACTGGAAGAGTTCCATGGTCAGCTGCTCCACAGCCCGGCGGGCTCGTCGGGGCCGTGCGGGTGCACGTGGTCGTGGTCGGGCTCGGCGTGGTGGCCGGCGGGCTCGGGGACCGCGCCGTCGTGGACGATCCCACCGGCGTGCACGACGACCGCGCGACTGATCAGCGGTCGCAGCGGGCCCAGCTCGTGGGCCACCAGCAGGACCGTGCCCCCGCCGCCGACGAAGTCGCGCAGCGCACCGGCGAACGCCTCCTGACTCTCCGCGTCCACCCCGGCGGTCGGCTCGTCGAGGACGAGCAGCTCCGGCCGGCCGGCCAGCGCGCGGGCGATCAGAGTGCGCTGCTGCTGCCCGCCGGAGAGGGTGGCGACCGGGTCGCGGTCGCGGTCGGCCAGGCCCACGGCGTGCAGCGCCGCGTCGACGGCGTCGCGGTCGGCGGCGCCGGCCGGGCGCAGTACGCCCCGTCGGGCGAGCCGGCCGGAGGCCACCACCTCGCGGACCGTGGCCGGTACGCCGCTGCCGGCGCCCAGCCGCTGCGGGACGTACCCGATGCGGTGCCACTGGCGGAACCGCCGCAACGGGCGGTCGAAGAGGGTGACCGACCCGGAGCTGAGCGGCACCAACCCGAGGACGGCACGGATGAGCGTGGACTTCCCGGAGCCGTTGGCGCCGAGCAGGGCGACCACCTCGCCGGTGATCACCGTCAGGGAGACGTCACGCAGCACGGGGCGGCCGTCGTAGCCGACCAACCCGTGCGTGACAGTGATGACAGGGGATGTCACGAGCAGCTCAACGCCGTCCTCAGGCTCGCCAGGTTGGTACGCATCACCGAAAGGTAGTCTCCGCCGTCGTCGGTCGACAGCCCTTCGATCGGATCCAGCACGGCGGTCTTCGCGCCGACCTGGCCGGCGATGGTCTCGGCGACCTTCGGGCTGACCAGCGTCTCGAAGAAGATGGTGGTGGCCTTGTGCTCCCTGGCCTCCTCGGCGACCTCGGCCAGGCGCTGCGGCGACGGCTCGTTCTCCGGGCTGAGGCCGGTGATGCCGATCTGCTCCAGCTGGTAGCGCTCGGTCAGGTACCCGAAGGCCGTGTGGCTGACCACGATCTCGCGGCGCTGGCAGGTCTTCAGCCCGGCGGTGAACTCGCCGTCCAGCTTCTCCAGCTCCGTGCGGAGCTCCCTCGCCCGGTTCGTGTACTCGGCGGCCCGGTCCGGGTCGGCCCTGCCGAGCCGCTCGGCCAGCGCGTCGCCGACGGTGGCCAGGCGGGTCGGGTCCAGCCAGAGGTGCGGGTCCTTGCCGCCGGTCTCCTCCTTGTGCCCGGGCTCCTCGCCCTCGCCCTCGTGGTGGTGGGCGTCGGCCGCGGCGTCGCGCAGCGGCTGCACGGTGGCCACGTCGAAGGCGCGGTCCTTGGCGTTCTGCTCGACGGCCTCGTCGACCTGCGGCTGGAAGCCGGCGAGGTAGACCACCATCTCCGCCTCGACGACGTCGCCGACCTGGCCCGGGTTGAGCTCCACGTCGTGCGGCTCGGCGCCCGGCTTGACCAGGTTGGTGACCGTCACCGCGTCGCCGCCGATCCGCTCGGCGAGGAACTGGAGCGGGTAGAAGGCGGCCACCACGTCGACCCGCTGCGGGTCGGCGCCGGCGGCCTCGTTGTCGGAGCAGGCGGTGACGCCGCCCAGGGCGAGCAGGGCGGTCGTCGCCGCGGCCAGGGCGCGCGGTGCGGTGCGGTTGTTCATGTCGTCAACTGTCCGCGCGAACGACAATGATTGTCAAAAACGCATGCTTGCATGTCAGAGCAGCTTCGCCAGCCCCGCCGCCACCAGCAGGGTCAGTATCACCAGCCGGATCATCCGCGTCCCCGGCGTCTGGACCGACCAGGTCGTCACCAGCAGCGCGGCCACCCCCGCCGCCAGCAGGAGGGTGAACAGGCCACCGACCACGCCGGGCGTGAAGAACGCGACCAGCACCAGCACCAGGGTGACCAGGAACACCGTCGTCGGGTTCGCCCGGGCCAGCCGGGCCGCGATCGGGCTCTGCGTACGCTGCATCCCACAGACTCTACGAGGAGGAACCCGGTGCTGGTGACCAACCGGTTCGTGGTCGACGTCGATGTCGCCGACGACTTCACCGCGCGGGCGCACGCCGCCCTCGCCGCCCTCGCGGCCCGACCCGGGTATTTGCGCGGCCAGCTGGTGCGGGCCCTCGACGACCCCCGCCACTGGTGCCTGGTCACCGAGTGGGAGTCCGTCGGCACCTACCGCCGGGCCCTGGGCGGCTTCGACGTCAAGATCACCGCGGTCCCGCTGCTCGCCGAGTCGGTCGACGAGCCGTCCGCGTACGAGGCGTTGGCCAGCGCCGCTCCCGGCGGGGACGTCGTGGTGGCTCCGAGCGATCGGGCCTCTGCCCCTTACCGTTGAGCCCCGGGGCACTACCCTGCTCTCATGAGCGCTCCCGGACCGGCGGCCCCCTCGCCGTACCCCCCGCTGCCCGGCCAGGACGGCGGCGCGCGACCCCCGGTCGTGCCCGGTCCACCCACGGACCCGGCGGTTCCCGTCCCCCCGGCCGGCCCCGGCGTCGCGCCGCCGTTCGCGGCGCCGCCCACCGAGGGCCGCAACACCCGGCTCTGGCTCGGGCTCGGCGCCGGCGCGCTCGCCCTCCTGCTCTGCTGCGGCGGTGGCGGGGCGGCCGTGGTGGGGCTCGCCGTCACCGGCGTCCAGGCGGTCGAGGAGCAGGGCCGGCGCGCGTCCCAGGACTACTACCAGGCCCTGGTGGAGCGGAAGTACGGCGCCGCGTACCAGCAGCTCTGCGAGTCCGCGCAGCGGCGCGAGTCACGGCGGGACTTCGAGCGCCGCGTCGCCGACGAGCCGCAGGTGGCCGACTACCGCGTCGGCGAGGTGGACACCACGACGCTCACCGTGCCGGTCGACGTCACCTACACCGGCGGGGACCGCGACCGCCAGCAGGTGACCCTGGAGCAGGACCAGCAGACGGGTGCCATGGAGGTCTGCGCGATCAGCTGACCCTGCCCCCCGGTATTCTGCTGGGCTCGGGGCCCTGCTGGTCGTACCGTTGTCCCGAACTGTTCGTTCCATCCCACTGTGTCCCCGCCGGCCGCCAGCCGGCGTAGGAGGAAACATGCCAGCCGACCGTATCGACGCCGTCGTCAGCCTCGCCAAGCGCCGAGGCTTCGTCTTCCCCTCCAGCGAGATCTACGGAGGCACCCGGTCGGCGTGGGACTACGGTCCGCTCGGCGTGGAGCTCAAGGAGAACGTCCGCCGCCAGTGGTGGAAGACGATGGTCCAGCAGCGTGAGGACGTCGTCGGCCTCGACTCCGCGGTCATCCTGGCCCGCAAGGTCTGGGAGGCCTCCGGCCACATCGCCGAGTTCGTCGACCCGCTCACCGAGTGCCAGTCGTGCCACAAGCGGTTCCGGGCCGACCACCTCGAAGAGGCGTACGAGGCCAAGCACGGCAAGCCGCTCACCTCGCTGTCCGAGCTGAACTGCCCGAACTGCGGCAACAAGGGCACCTTCACCGAGCCGAAGATGTTCAACGGCCTGATGAAGACCTACCTCGGCCCGGTGGAGAGCGAGGAGGGCCTGCACTACCTGCGCCCGGAGACCGCCCAGGGCATCTTCGTGAACTACAACAACGTGGCGACCGCCGCGCGGAAGAAGCCGCCGTTCGGCATCGCGCAGACCGGCAAGTCGTTCCGCAACGAGATCACCCCGGGCAACTTCATCTTCCGCACCCGGGAGTTCGAGCAGATGGAGATGGAGTTCTTCGTCGAGCCGGGCACCGACGAGGAGTGGCACGAGTACTGGCTGCGGGAGCGCTGGAACTGGTACCTCGACCTCGGGCTCTCCGAGGAGAACATGCGCTTCTACGAGCACCCCAAGGAGAAGCTCTCCCACTACTCGAAGCGCACCGTCGACATCGAGTACCGCTTCCAGTTCGGCGGCACCGAGTTCGCGGAGCTGGAGGGCATCGCCAACCGCACCGACTTCGACCTGTCCACGCACAGCAAGCACTCCGGCGTGGACCTGTCCTACTTCGACCAGACCAAGAACGAGCGCTGGACGCCGTACGTGATCGAGCCGGCCGCCGGCCTCACCCGCGCGGTGCTGGCCTTCCTGCTCGAGGCGTACGACGTGGACGAGGCGCCGACCACCAAGGGCAAGATGGAGGAGCGCACCGTCATGCGCTTCGACCCGCGGCTCGCCCCGGTCAAGGTGGCGGTGCTGCCGCTGTCCCGCAACGAGGCGCTCTCGCCGAAGGCGAAGGACCTCGCGGCGCAGCTGCGCAAGCGCTGGGTGGTGGAGTTCGACGACTCGCAGGCGATCGGCCGCCGCTACCGGCGGCAGGACGAGATCGGCACCCCGTTCTGTGTGACGGTCGACTTCGACACGTTGGACGACAACGCCGTGACCGTCCGGAACCGGGACACCATGGCCCAGGAGCGCGTCTCCCTGGACCAGGTGGAGCGCTACCTCATCGAGCGCCTCCCCGGCTGCTGAGCTGTAAGGAAGGGCCCCTTCTTAACGCCTCAGGTAGAGGAGGGGCCCCCTCTTAACGCCGCCGCCGATGATGCCGCCTACGACGCCGACGGTGCCGCGACCGATTCGACCCGCACCCCGGTCACGGCGCCGGCACCCGCCCGGGACGCGTACGCGTCCTCCACCATCCGGCGGACCCGGACCGGATCGCGTCGCAGCTGGGCCGGCGTGAAGTGGAGGATCAGGATGCCGTGCCGGCTCAGTTCGTTGTGCCGGTCCAGCGTCCGGGTCCAGTCGGCGGGGCTGAAGTGGTACTCCTGCGAGTCCACCTCCAGCGCCACCGCGGCGTCCGCCAGGTAACCGTCCGGCGTCGGAAGGACCCCGCCCTCGCCGGTCCGCAGGCGCGGATTCCACAGGATCTCCGGCAACACGACGCTGCCACCGAGGCATTCCCGCAGCTCGGCCTCGGGCGCCGACCGCGTGCCGGCGGCCACCTCCGAGAACGCCTTCCGGATCAACGCCGTCCGACTCCGCCGTGCCCGGCGGATCTCCTCGTCGAGGGTCGCCAGGTCGGTGAATCCGCGCTGGATGACCTCCCCGACCATTGCCCGTACCGGACGAAGCTGGCGCAGGCCGCGCGCCGCGTCCACCACGGCTCGCGCTGGCGAGCACACCGCGTAGAGCGACGTCCGCCGGGCCCGAGGATCAAGGGCCAGGGCCCGCGCGACCACGGCATGACCGGCGGATGCGCGCCGCGCGTGGTGCGGCACGATCAGGTGTACGTCCTCGGTACGCGGGCTCTGCCGGAAGCCGTACCAGATCAACGCGGCCAGTCCGGTGACCTGCGCGTCCGGCCCGGCGTAGAGCGCGGCGGAGATCCGCCGCTGCTCGTCGGTGAGGGTGCCGGTCACCAGCGCGTACGTCGCCGGCAGCACCCGCTGCCAGAGGCCCCGCCGGGTCTGCCGGTACAGGTACATGTCGTCGAAACCGGCGGCCAGGAGCTGGGCGCGGGTCATGATCTGCTGCTGCCGTTCCACCGTGTCGGCGAACTCGGGCGGTTGTTCACGCATGCGCCGCAGCATCGGTCCTCGACCGGTTCACGTCCGCCCTGCGGGACCGGCCTGTGGACGGCCGGCGCCGCTGTGGAGAACCCCCGCAGGGCACGTCGGATGTGATATGCGCCGTGTTAACAGGGGGCCCTTCCTCTGCACGAGGCGTTAAGCGGGGGCCCTTCCTTACACTTGGGCGGTGACTGCGACGACCGCTCCCGTGCTGCGCCCGTTGACCATCGGGCGGCACCTGGTGTCGCCGCCGGTCGTCCTGGCGCCGATGGCCGGGATCACCAACGTCGGGTTCCGCCAGCTCTGCCGTGAGCAGGGCGGCGGCATCTACGTGTGCGAGATGATCACCACGGTCGCGCTGGTCGAGCGGAACCCGAAGACGCTGCGCATGATCGCCTTCGGCGAGAACGAGCAGCCGCGCAGCCTCCAGCTCTACGGCACCGATCCGGAGGTCACCGCCGCCGCCGTGCGGATCGTGGTCGAGAAGAACCTCGCCGACCACATCGACCTCAACTTCGGCTGCCCGGTCCCGAAGGTGACCCGCAGGGGCGGCGGCTCGGCGCTGCCGTGGCGGCGGCGGCTCTTCGCCCGGCTGGTGAAGGCCGCGGTGGACGCCGCGTCACCCGCCGGGGTGCCGGTCACCGTCAAGATGCGCAAGGGCATCGACGACGACCACCTGACGTACGTCGAGGCGGGCCTCGCCGCCCAGGACGCCGGGGTGGCGGCGGTCGCCCTGCACGGTCGTACGGCCGCACACCGCTACTCGGGCACCGCCGACTGGGACGCGATCGCCACGCTGAAGCAGACGCTCGACGTGCCGGTACTCGGCAACGGCGACATCTGGGAGGCCGACGACGCCCTGCGGATGGTGGCGCACACCGGCGTGGACGGGGTGGTGATCGGCCGGGGCTGCCTGGGCCGCCCGTGGCTGTTCGCGGACCTGGAGGCCGCGTTCGACGGGCGTCCCGAGCGGCGGCTGCCCAGCCTCGGCGAGGTCGCGGCGACCATGCGCCGGCACGCCGAACTGCTCGTCGACCAGTTCACCGCGGGCGCCCGGACGCCGGCCCGGGGCGAGCGGGACGGCTGCACCGACTTCCGCAAGCACGTCGCCTGGTACCTCAAGGGCTTCCCGGTCGGCAGCGAGCTGCGCCGGTCGCTCGCCATGATCGAGAGTCTCGCCCAGCTCGACGACCTGCTCGGCAAGCTCGACCCGACGGTCCCGTTCCCGGTGGAGACGCTGGGTCAGCCCCGCGGCCGGACCAACTCGCCCGGCAAGGTACACCTGCCCGACGGGTGGCTGGCCAGCCGCGACGACGACACGGTGCCCGAGGGCGCCGAGCTGGACGACTCCGGCGGCTGACGCGGGTGCGCGGCGGCGCGGCGGTGCGCGGCGGTGCGCGGCGGCGCGCACAACTTCGGGGAAAGTGCCCCCTCGATCCGCGCCGAGGCGGCAACTTCCCCGAAGTTGCTGTCGCCGGCCGGCCCTCACGCTCGGGTGCGGTCGGCGGTCGGTGTGCGCGGGGCGGGCACGACGGCCGGCGTTGCTGGCCAGGGGATCTCGGGGGAGCGGTGGAAGACGATTCCCGCCGCGTCCCACCAGGCGCCGTGTCCGGCCAGTCGCTCCCGGAACCCGGCCCAGTCGTGCGTGGCACGGGGTGACCAGCCCAACTCGGCGATGGCCGGCAGGCGGGGGAAGAGCATGAACTCGATCTCCGCGCGGGAGGTCACCGACTCGGTCCAGAGGGGTGCCTCCACCCCGAGGATGGCGTCCGCCGGTACGCCGGCCAGGTGCGCGCCCGGGTCCCAGTCGTACGCCCGGTGCACGTCGACCAGGCCTGCCCAGTCGTGCCCGATCGGGGTGTCCGGGGCGTACTTCATGTCGAGGTAGGCGTGGTTGCCCGGGGAGAGGACGACCCGTGCGCCCCGGCGTACCGCGTCGGCGGTCACCGGGTCGTCGCCGGTCGTGCCCCACCACTGGAGCACCCGTCCCGGCGCGTGGGCGGCGGGGGCGATCTGGTGCCAGCCGACCAGGGTCTTCCCCAGGCCGGCCACGATCCGCTGGACCCGCTCGACGAAACCGGCGTACGCGGCGGCCGGCACCTTGAACGCCTCGTCGCCGCCGATGTGCAGGAACGGTCCGGGGGTGAGCGCCGCGATCTCACCGAGCACGTCCGCGACGAAGTCGTACGTCCGCTCGCTGGCCGGGTCGACGTAGCTGAAGCCGACCTCGGTGCCGGTGTACGGCGGAGGCGTGGCCCCGTCCGGCGCCAGTTCCCCGTACGCGGTCAGCGCCGCGTTGGTGTGCCCGGGCAGGTCGATCTCCGGCACCACGGTGACGTGCCGGGCCGCCGCGTACGCGACGATGCGGCGGTAGTCGTCCCGGGTGTAGTGCCCGCCGGGTCCGCCACCCACCTCGGTCGCCCCGCCGACGGTGGCCAGCCGGGGCCAGGAGTCGACGGCGATCCGCCAGCCCTGGTCGTCGGTGAGGTGCAGGTGCAGGTGGTTGAGCTTGTACCGGGCCAGGTGGTCGATCACCCGCAGGACGTCGGGGACGCCGAAGAAGTGGCGTGCGACGTCGAGCATCGCGCCCCGGTACGCGTACCGGGGCCGGTCGACGATCGTGCCGCCGGGGACCACCCACCGCTCGGGGACCGGGGTCGGGCTCTCGAGCGCCGCCGGGAAGAGTTGACGGAGGGTCTGCACGCCGTGGAGGAGCCCGGCCGGGGCGACGGCGGTGATGCGAACGCCGGTGCGGGTGACGTCGAGCCGGTAGCCCTCGTCGCCGAGGGGGCCGGTCGGATCAATGACCGGCAGGCCGGAGCCGGTGGTGGGCGCGCCGGAGAGGGTGAGCACCAGTGGGCCGTCCGGCGCCACGTCGGCGGCCTCGGCGACCGGCAGCGGGTAGCCGGTCGCGGGACGCAGCAGCTCGGCGAGCTGGGCGGCGACCGCGCGGGCGCCCGGGTCGGCCCCGACCCGCACCGCCGCGTCCTCGGGCAGGACGAAGTCGGCGGTCGTGTCCGGGGCGACGTGTTCCGGGGCGGGCACCACGTCACCCAGCCGGACCGGCGCGGGCGGGGCGAGCAGCTCGCCCGCTCGCTGGAGGGCGGTCCGCGCCAGGTCGGCCGCGGTCGCTCCGGAGGAGGAGAGGCGAGCCGGATCGAGGGGGTCGGGACCGGTCTCGGGGCGGGCGGCGGGGGTGGTGGGCACGGCGACGACTCCGGGGGGTGTATTCGCGCGGAATATGGCAAAAGTCAGGTTCGTCAAAACCAGTGCCGTCAAGAGTACGAGGGGATTCGGGATTGCGTGATCGTGCGCATGGAAGCGTTCCCAAAAACCGGTACGGACGCGGACAGTGGTGACGGTTGTGCCGATTGTCACCGACCATTCCAAGCTGCGCGATGTTCGCTTAACCTTCGCCCACCGAACGTCGACCACTCCGGGATTACCGGAGGTCGGTCCCGGGGTATGTGCGAACTGAACCTTCGTTAAGTGTCAATTTCCGGCGCGCGTGGGAGGCTGACGGTGGCAGGGCAACAGGCGGTGGAGCACAAGTACGTCTACGACTTCTCCGAGGGCAACAAGGACCAGAAGGACCTGCTCGGCGGCAAGGGGGCCAACCTGGCCGAGATGACCAACCTCGGCCTGCCCGTCCCGCCCGGGTTCACCATCACCACCGAGGCCTGCAAGGCGTACCTCAGCACGGGTGAGGAGCCGGCCGGGCTCGGCGACCAGATCTCCGCCCGGCTGGCCACCCTGGAGAGCGCGATGGGCAAGCGCCTCGGCGACCCCGACGACCCGCTGCTGGTCTCGGTCCGCTCCGGCGCGAAGTTCTCCATGCCCGGCATGATGGAGACCGTCCTCAACGTCGGCCTCAACGACCGCTCCGTCGTCGGACTGAGCGCACAGGCCGGCGGCAACGACCGTTTCGCCTGGGACTCCTACCGTCGCCTGATCCAGATGTTCGGCAAGACGGTCTGCGAGGTCCCCGGCGAGGAGTTCGAGCACGCGCTCGACGACGTCAAGCGCGCCAAGGGCGTCACGAACGACCTGGACCTCGACGCGGACGACCTGCGTGGTCTTGTCGACGCGTACAAGAGGATCTTCAGCAAGCACACCGGCCGGGAGTTCCCGCAGGAGCCGCGCGAGCAGCTCGACCTCGCCATCCACGCCGTCTTCGAGTCGTGGAACGCCGATCGCGCCGTGCTCTACCGCCGGCAGGAGCGCATCCCGGCCGACCTCGGCACCGCCGTCAACGTGGTGGCGATGGTCTTCGGCAACCTCGGCCCGGACTCCGGCACCGGCGTGGCCTTCACCCGGGACCCCGCCAGCGGCGCCCAGGGCATCTACGGTGACTACCTGGCCAACGCCCAGGGCGAGGACGTCGTCGCCGGCATCCGCAACACCGTGCCGTTGCAGGAGCTGGAGCAGCTGGACAAGAAGTCCTACGACGAACTGCTCAGCATCATGGCCCGGCTGGAGGAGCACTACAAGGATCTCTGCGACATCGAGTTCACCATCGAGCGCGGCAAGCTGTGGATGCTCCAGACGCGGGTCGGGAAGCGGACCGCCGCCGCCGCGTTCGTCATCGCCGGCCAGCTCGTCGACGAGGGCCTGATCGACCTGGACGAGGCGCTGCACCGGGTCAACGGCGCACAGCTCGCCCAGCTGATGTTCCCCCGGTTCAAGCTCGACCACGAGTTCCAGCCGGTCGCCAAGGGCATCGGCGCCTCACCCGGCGCGGCGGTCGGCAAGGTCGTCTTCACCTCGGCTCGGGCGGTGGAACTGGCCGCCGAGGGCGAGTCGGTGATCCTGGTCCGGCGGGAGACCAACCCCGACGACCTGAACGGCATGATCGCCGCGCAGGGCATCCTCACCTCCCGCGGCGGCAAGACCAGCCACGCCGCCGTGGTGGCCCGGGGGATGGGCAAGACCTGCGTGTCCGGCGCCGACGACCTGGACATCGACATTCCGGGGCGGAAGTTCGTCGTCGGCGGGCAGACCGTCTCCGAGGGCGACGTCGTCTCCATCGACGGGACCACCGGCAAGGTCTTCCTCGGCGAGGTGCCGGTCATGCCGTCGGAGGTGGTGCAGTACTTCGAGGGCAGCCTCGACCCGGCGCACATCGACAACGCGCTGGTCCGCGCCGTACACCGGATCATGACCCACGCCGACGGCAAGCGGCGCCTGCGGGTACGGACGAACGCCGACACCGGCGCGGACGCGGCCCGGGCCCGGCGCTTCGGCGCCGAGGGCATCGGCCTGTGCCGGACCGAGCACATGTTCCTCGGCGACCGCAAGGAGCTGGTGGAGCGGCTGATCCTGGCCCGCGACGGGAAGGAGCGGGACGACGCGCTCGCCGCGCTGCTGCCGTTGCAACGCGCCGACTTCGTCGAGATCTTCCGGGAGATGGACGGCCTGCCGGTCACCGTCCGGCTGATCGACCCGCCGCTGCACGAGTTCCTGCCGCCGCTGGAGCAACTGGCGGTGAACGTGGCCGTCGCCCAGGAGCGCGGCGAGGACGTCGCCAAGGAGGAGGCGCTGCTCTCCGCCGTCCGCCGGATGCACGAGCAGAACCCCATGCTGGGCCTGCGCGGCGTCCGTCTCGGGCTGGTCATCCCGGGCCTGTTCGCCATGCAGGTCCGCGCGATCGCCGAGGCCGCGGTGGAGTGCGCGAAGCAGGGCGTACGGTCCTGCCCGGAGATCATGGTCCCGCTGGTCGGGGCCGTGCAGGAGCTGGAGACGGTACGCTCCGAGGCCGAGAAGATCATCGCCGAGGTGACCCGGGAGCAGCCGGTCGACGTGCTGATCGGCACCATGATCGAGGTGCCCCGGGCCGCGCTGACCGCCGGCCAGATCGCCGAGGCGGCGCAGTTCTTCTCCTTCGGCACCAACGACCTCACCCAGATGGGCTGGGGCTTCTCCCGCGACGACGTCGAGGGTGCGTTCTTCTGGCGCTACCTGGAGCTGGGCATCTTCGGCATCTCACCGTTCGAGTCGATCGACCGCGAGGGCGTCGGCCGGCTGGTGCGGATCGCCACCGAGGAGGGCCGGGCGGCCCGGCCGGGCCTGAAGATCGGCGTGTGCGGCGAGCACGGCGGTGACCCCGAGTCGGTGCACTTCTTCCACGAGGTGGGCCTGGACTACGTCTCCTGCTCGCCGTTCCGGGTGCCGGTCGCGCGGCTGGAGGCCGGTCGCGCGGTGGTGGAGACGGGCGGCTCCGACAGCCGCTGACGACCGCGGCGTACGACAGGCGGCGGCGGGCCCGGGGGAGCGGGCCCGCCGCCGCCTGTCGTGCCGGCGGTCGCGGGGCCTCTGGGCCGGGGTCCGGTCAGTCCTGTCGTGCCGCCGGCGCTGCCGTGCCGGGGCGGGCTCAGATCGGGGGGCGGCGCCAGGTGTGGTGCGGCGCCCGGCGGGGGAGGCTCGCCATCGGCGTGCGGACCGCCAGCGTGGCGTGGGCCTGCGGCAACGGCGTCGCCCCGACCCGCCCGGTGCCCCGGTCGAGTGCGGAGCCGGCCCGGGACGCCACGGCCCGGGCGTCGTCGTGCAGCGACTCCAGATCGGTCTCCGGTGTGGTGACCAGGGTCAGCAGGGCGTTGCGGCCGGCCGGGTAGGTCACCACGGCCCCGGCGTCGGTGCGGACCACCGACTCCCTGAAGCCGCCCTGCCGGACGGTGTCGGCCACCCGGTGGCCCAGCCCGAAGCTGGCCGCCGCCAGCGCGGCGAGGTGGGTGGCGTCGGTCGCCGGCAGGTCGCTGGAGATGAGCAGGCCGTCGGTGCCGGCCAGCACGCTCCCGGCAACCTCCGGGCGGCGTCGGCGCAGCCTGCGCAGCTCCGTTCCCACCATGGTGTCCACGTCCACGAGCGATCCCTCTCCCACCGGTCGGGCTTCCCAGGTTGGTGACGATGCGCGCCGGGAACGTTACCGGGCGCCATGGCGGCTGGCGAGCCCGTAACCCTCGGCGATCGGGCGACAACTCCCGACTGAACGGAGGGTTGTCAGTCGCCCGGACGCCGTCGGCCGGCGCGGCGCCGGCGCGCCGGTCACACCCGTCCGGCGTAACCTGACGGCATGAGCAGCGCCTGGGAGAGCCTGACCGTGGACGCCCAAGACCCGGCCCGACTGGCCCGCTGGTGGGCCGAGGCGCTCGGCTACCAGGTGGTCACCGAGAAGCCGGACGAGGTCGAGATCCGTCCGGCCACCGACCGCGTGCCCGGCCTCGTCTTCGTGCCGGTGGCCGCCGGCAAGGAGGGCAAGAACCGGCTCCACCTCGACCTGCGCCCCGACGACCAGGAGGCCGAGGTGGAGCGGCTGGTGGACATGGGCGCCCGGCACGTCGACATCGGCCAGGGCAGCGTGGGGTGGACGGTGCTCGCCGACCCCGAGGGCAACGAGTTCTGCGTCCTGCGGCAGCGTGGGGATTGACCGTCCGGCCCGCTGACCCGGACGCCGACCGGTGGGTCGCCGAGCCGCCGAAGGACACCGGCCACGGCCGCTCGCCGTACGAGCGGGACCGGGCCCGGGTGCTGCACTCCGCGGCGTTCCGGCGGCTCGCCGCCAAGACCCAGGTGCACACCGCCGGCACCGACGACTTCCTGCGTACGCGGCTGACCCACTCGCTGGAGGTCGCGCAGATCGCCCGGGAGATGGGCGCCCGGCTGGGCTGTGACCCGGACCTGGTGGACACCGCCGGGCTCGCCCACGACCTGGGCCACCCACCGTTCGGGCACAACGGCGAGGACGCGCTGGACGCCCTCGCCGCCTCCTGCGGCGGCTTCGAGGGCAACGCGCAGACCCTTCGGGTGCTCACCCGCCTGGAGGCCAAGGTGCTCGCGCCGGACGGCGCCTCCGCGGGGCTCAACCTCACCCGGGCGTCGCTCGACGCGGTCAGCAAGTACCCCTGGTCGCGTCAGCCGGGGGAGCGGAAGTTCGGGGCGTACGCCGACGACCTGCCGGTCTTCACCTGGCTGCGGGCCGGCGCGCCCGCCGGCCGGCGGCGCTGCCTGGAGGCCCAGGTGATGGACTGGGCCGACGACGTGGCGTACTCGGTGCACGACGTCGAGGACGGCATCCACGGCGGGTACGTCTCGCTCGGTCCCCTGCTCACCGACCCGGACGAGCGGGCGGCGCTCTGCGCCGACGTGGCCGCCACCTACTCCGGCGAGTCCCCGGCCGACCTCGGCGCGGTGCTGCTCGACCTGCTCGCCGACCCGGTGCTCGCCCCGCTCGCCGGGTACGACGGCAGCCACCGGGCGCAGGCCGCGCTGAAGACGACCACCAGCGTGCTCACCGGCCGCTTCGTCACCGACGTGGTGGCCGCCACCGAGGCGGACTTCGGTCCCGGCCCGCACCGTCGGTACGCCGCCGACCTGGTGGTGCCGAGGGAGATCCGGGCGCGCTGCGCCCTGCTCAAGGGCATCGCCCTGCGGTACGTGATGCGTCGCCCCGGCGCCCGTGGACGCTACGAGCGGCAGCGGGAGATCCTGGCCGGGCTGGTCGGCGTGCTGGCGGACCGGGCGCCGGACGGGCTGGACGAGGTCTTCGCCCCGCTGTGGCGGGAGGCGGCCGACGACGGTGCCCGGCTGCGGGTGGTGATCGACCAGGTCGCCTCGCTCACCGACCCGGCCGCCGTGGCCTGGCACGCCCGCCTCGTCGGGGGTGGGGCGCCCGCCGATGGCCCCGACCAGCAACTTAGGCTAGCCTAACCAGCATGACGGAGCGCCCGAAGAAGATCACGACCGCCCGGGTGGTACGCACCGAGCGGCCCACCCCGCACGTGATCCGGCTCGTGCTGGGCGGTGCGGAACTGGTCGGCCTGCCGGTCGGCGAGTTCACCGACCACTACATCAAGATCGTCTTCCCGGTGCCGGGGGTCGACTACCCGGCCCCGATGGACCTCGCGGCGATCCGTCGTGACCTGCCGCCCGCGCACTGGCCCCGGCTGCGCGCGTACACCGTGCGGGCCTTCGACCCGCTGGCCGCCGAGATGACCGTCGACGTGGTGCACCACGGCGACGAGGGGCTCGCCGGACCCTGGGCAGCCGCGCTGCGCCCCGGCGACGAGGTGCACTTCACCCGGCCCGGCGGCGCGTACGCCCCGAGCCCGGACGCCGACTGGCACCTGCTGGTCGGCGACGAGAGCGCCCTGCCGGCCATCGCCGCCGCCCTGGAACGTCTCCCCGCCGGCGCGCCGGCCGTGGCGCTGGTCGAGGTCGACGGACCGGCCGACGAGCAGCCCCTGCCCAGCCCCGGCGCGGTACGGCTGACCTGGCTGCACCGCGGCGCCCGCCCGGTCGGCGAGGCCCTCGTCGAGGCGGTTCGCGAGCTGGACTTCTCCGCCGGTGACGTGCACGCGTTCGTGCACGGCGAGGCGACCTTCGTCAAGGAACTGCGCCGGCTGCTGCGCGTCGAGCGGGGCGTGCCGCGCGAGCGGCTGTCCATCTCCGGGTACTGGCGGCGGGGCCTGGACGACGAGGGCTGGCGCGCCACCAAGCAGGACTGGAACCGGCAGGTCGAGGCCGAGGAGACCGCCGCCCTGCCGGCCTGAGGCCAGCTCCGACCCCCGACCGTAACGGGTGGCCTTTGGGCCGAACCCCGTCGCGCCCTCCCGTCGCCCCCGCAGGATGGGCAGGGGGTGACGATGAGCGAGCAGGTGCGGGAACGGGCGGGCCGCCCGGAAGGGTCCGTCGACCGGACGGTGCTGGTGCTCGGTGTCGGCGGTGTGCTGGCCGTGGTGGCCTGGGGCGTCCTCGCCCGGCGTTCGCTCGCCGGCGTCGGCGAGTCCGGCCTGGCCTGGGCGATCGACACCTTCGGGTGGTTCTTCGTGTTGGCCGCCGACGCCTTCCTGGTGCTGGCCGTCGTGATCGCGGCGAGCCGGTTCGGGCGGATCCGCCTCGGCGCCGACGACGACGAGCCGGAGTTCAGCTCGCTGGCCTGGATCGCGATGATGTTCAGCGCCGGCATGGGGATCGGTCTGGTCTTCTTCGCGGTCGCCGAGCCCATCCAGCACTACGCGACACCACCCCCGGCGGTGAACGTGGAGCCGCAGACCGGTGCGGCCGGCGCCGCCGCGATGCAGTACACCCTGTTCCACTGGACCCTGCACCCGTGGGCGATCTACGCCGTGGTGGCGCTCGCCCTGGCGTACTCGACCTTCCGGAAGGGCCGGGAGAACCGCATCTCCGCCGCCTTCCGCCCGCTGCTCGGCGACCGGGCCGATGGCGCCGCCGGCCGGGCCGTCGACCTGCTGGCGGTGTTCGCCACGGTCTTCGGCTCGGCGACCAGTCTCGGGATCGGGGCGCTCCAGGTCGCCGCCGGACTTGACCTGGTGGCCGGTGTCCCGGGCAGCACCGCCGTGGAACTGGTCGTCATCGGCGCGCTCACCCTCGCCTTCGTGATCTCCGCCTTCTCCGGGCTGCATCGCGGGATCAAGTGGCTCTCGACGACGAACGTGGTGCTCGCGGTGCTGCTGATGCTCTTCGTCTTCGTGGTCGGGCCCACCATCTACACGCTGGAGGTGCTGCCCGCCGCCGTCGGCGACTACCTCAGCAGCCTGGTCTTCATGTCCACGCGGACCGGCGCCTTCTCCGACCCGGCGTGGCTCGGCTCCTGGACCATCTTCTACTGGGCCTGGTGGATCTCCTGGGCGCCCTTCGTCGGCACGTTCATCGCCCGCATCTCCCGGGGGCGGACGGTCCGGCAGTTCCTGGTCGGGGTCCTGCTGGTGCCCAGCGGCGCCAGCGCGGTCTGGTTCGCCGTGCTCGGCGGCAGCGCGCTGCGCGCCCAGGCCACCGGCACCCGGGACCTGGTGGCGGACGCCGGCGCGGGCGCCGAGCAGGCCCTCTTCGGTCTGCTCGACGCCCTGCCGCTCGCCGGTCTGACCAGCGTCCTGGCCATGGTGCTGATCGCGTTCTACTTCGTGACCAGCGCCGACTCCGCGTCGCTGGTGCTCGGGTCGCTGACCTCGCGCGGCGCGCTGCGCCCGCACCGGCTCCTGGTGGTGCTCTGGGGCGTGCTGATCGGCGCGGTCGCCGCCGTGCTGCTGCTGGTGGGCGGGCTGGGCGCGCTGCAACAGGCGACGATCCTGGTGGCGCTGCCGTTCGTGGTGGTGATGCTCGGCCTGGCCGTCGCGCTGGTCCGGGACATGTCGCGGGACCCGGCGGTCAACCCGCCGCGGCCGGGCCGCCGCCACGGCCTCGCGGAGGCCGTACGCGCCGCCCGGTCCTACGCCGAGGAGGATCCGCCGCCGATCCGCCGCTACCTCCGCCGCCGGCCCCGGTGAACCGTCCGCGTAGCGGTGGCCGCCACACGCGGCGTCCCCGCGCGGCGGAACGTCGGTCCGGCAGGGCAGGATGTACGCCGAGGAGGTGGCGACCATGGCGGGGCGGATCCGGGACGAGGACATCGCGCTGGTCCGTGAGCGCACCTCGATCGCGGAGGTCATCTCCGACACGGTGACCCTCCGGTCGGCCGGCGGCGGCAACCTCAAGGGGCTGTGCCCGTTCCACGACGAGAAGAGCCCGTCGTTCAACGTCTCGCCGGCCCGCAACGTCTTCTACTGCTTCGGCTGCGGGGTCGGCGGCGACGCGATCAAGTTCCTGATGGACGCCGAGCACCTCAGCTTCATCGACTCGGTCGAGCGGCTCGCCGCCCGCGCCGGGATCCAGCTGCGCTACGTCGAGTCCGACCACACCACGCCGCGCGCCCGGCCCCAGCAGGGGCAGCGGCAGCGGCTCGTCGCCGCGCACGCCGCCGCCGTCGAGTTCTACCGGGCGCAGCTCACCACGGCCGGCGCCCGTCCGGCACGGGAGTTCCTGGCCCGGCGCGGCTTCGACCGGGCCGCCGCCGAGCGCTACGGCTGCGGGTTCGCCCCGGACGGCTGGGACCTGCTGACTAAGCACCTGCGCCAGCAGGGCTTCACCCACGACGAGCTGGTCACCGCCGGGCTGTCCCGGCCGGCCCGCTCGGGCAGCCTCATCGACCGGTTCCGCCGCCGGCTGCTCTGGCCGATCCGCGACCTCACCGGCGACGTGATCGGCTTCGGCGCCCGCAAGCTCTTCGACGACGACGACGGCCCGAAGTACCTGAACACCCCCGAGACGCCGATCTACAAGAAGTCGCACGTCCTCTACGGCATCGACCAGGCCAAGCGGGAGATCGCAAAGCAGGGCAAGGTCGTGGTGGTCGAGGGCTACACCGACGTGATGGCCTGCCACCTGGCCGGGGTGCCCACCGCCGTGGCCACCTGCGGCACGGCCTTCGGCGCCGACCACATCGGGGTGCTGCGCCGCCTGCTCATGGACACCGACGCGGTGGCCGGGGAGATCATCTTCACCTTCGACGGGGACGCCGCCGGGCAGAAGGCCGCCCTGCGCGCCTTCGACGACGACCAGCGCTTCGTCGGGCGTACCTTCATCGCGGTCAGCCCGGACAACATGGACCCGTGCGAGCTGCGCCTGGCCAAGGGCGACCTGGCGGTCCGCGACCTGGTCGCCCGCCGTGAGCCGCTGGTCGACTTCGCCCTGCGGCACGTCATCGGCCGCCACGACCTGGACACCGTCGACGGCCGGGTGGAGGCGATGCGCCGGGCCGCGCCGCTGGTGGCCAAGATCAAGGACCGGGAGAAGCGCCCGGAGTACGTCCGCAAGCTCGCCGGCGACCTCGGCATGGAGATCGAGCCGGTGCAGCGGGCGGTGCTCGCCGCCGGCAACGCCCCGCCGTCCGGGCGTGGTGCCGAGGCCGCGCCGCGTCCTGCCCGCGCCGAGCCGGTCGTGGACAGCCCGCAGGCGATGGTCGAGCGGGAGGCGCTGAAGCTCGCGCTGCAGGAGCCGGTGCTGGCCGGGCCGATGTTCGACACGGTCGAGGCCCCGGACTACCGCCACCCCGTCCACGTGGTGGTCCGCGAGGCGATCGCCGCGGCGGGCGGGGCTGCGGCGGCTGCCGGCGGGGCGGTCTGGATCGAGTCGGTCCGCGACGCCTGCGCCGACCTGGCCGCCCGGGCGCTCGTCGGCGAACTGGCCGTGGAACCGCTGCGGATCGACGGCGAGCCCGACCCGCGGTACGTGTCGATCACCATGGCGCGCGTCCAGTGGGGTTCGGTGACCGGCCGGATCAAGGACCTGAAGTCCCGGATCCAGCGGATCAACCCGGTCAACAACAAGGACGAGTACTTCGCCGCCTTCGGTGAGCTGCTGTCCCTGGAGCAGCACGCCCGAGCGTTGCGGGAGCAGGCCGCGGGAGGGCTCTGAGATGGGACTGTTCAGCCGGAAGCCGAAGCTGCCGCCTGCCGACCGTCCGCCGCTTCAGGCCGATGAGCGCGTGCTCGCCTGGGCCGCCGCGGGCAACGGCGAGGGGGACGGGGTGGTGGTGGCCACCAACCTCGGTCTCTGGCTGCCGGGGCGGGGCCACCGCCTGGGGTGGCACGACCTGCACAAGGCCGTCTGGTCCGGCCGGGAGCTGACGGTCACGCCCGCCGAGCGGGTCGCCGAACGCGACGGCTACCTCGTGGTGGCGGACAGCCCGGCCGAGACCTACCTCCTGCTCGACCCGGGGGAGCTGCCGCACCAGGTGCGGGCCCGGGTGACCCGCTCGGTGGCGTACACCCAGCAGCACCCGGTGCCCGGCGGCGCCGGCCGGATCGCCGCGCGGCGCGTGCCCGGCGTGGACGGGGTGACCTGGACGGTGCGGTTCGAGCCCGGGACGCCCGCCGACGACCCGGAGGTCCTCGCGGAGACCGACCGCCTTGTCGCCGCCGCCCGAACCGCCACGACGTCGGGCGACGCCTGAGGCGGCCCTCGGCCGGCGTGATCGGTGACGGCTGGGCAGCACACCGGCCGGCGTGTCGTACCGGTGGCGCGTCAGCGATCGGGTGGGCCGATAACTCGGTGGGGAGTGTCGGGGGTGGTCGCTAGGGTTTCGGGGTGACCATGGCTCAACCACTCATCCAGGCTCGGGGGCTGGTGAAGCGGTTCGGCGACTTCACCGCCGTCGACGGCATCGACGTCGAGGTGCGCTCCGGCGAGGCGTTCGGCTTCCTCGGGCCCAACGGCGCCGGCAAGTCCTCCACCATGCGGATGGTCGGCTGCACCTCCCCGCCCACCGGCGGCGAGCTGCGCATCCTCGGCATGGACCCGGTCCGGGACGGGCCGGCCATCCGGGCCCGACTCGGCGTCTGCCCCCAGCTCGACAACCTCGATCCCGAGCTGACCGTGCGGGAGAACCTGACCACCTACGCGCGCTACTTCGGCATCCCGCGCCGGGTGGCCCGCGCCCGCGCGGCGGAGCTGCTCGACTTCGTGCAGCTCACCGAGCGCGCCGACAGCAAGGTCGAGCCGCTCTCCGGTGGCATGAAGCGCCGGCTGACCATCGCCCGCGCGCTGGTCAACGAGCCGGAGATCGTGCTGCTCGACGAGCCGACCACCGGCCTCGACCCGCAGGCCCGGCACCTGGTGTGGGAGCGGCTGTTCCGGCTGAAGCAGCAGGGCGTCACCCTGGTTCTCACCACGCACTACATGGACGAGGCGGAGCAGCTCTGCGACCGGCTCGTGGTGATGGACGGCGGGCGGATCGTCGCCGAGGGCTCGCCCCGCGCGCTGATCGAGCAGCACTCCACCCGTGAGGTGGTGGAGCTGCGCTTCGCCGCCGAGTCGCAGGAGCCGTTCGCCGGCAAGCTCGACGGGCTGGGGGAGCGGGTCGAGGTCCTGCCCGACCGGATCCTGCTCTACGTGCCGGACGGCGACGCGGCGGTGGCCGAGGTGTCCGCGCTCGGGTTGACGCCGGCCAACGTGCTGGTCCGACGCAGCAGCCTGGAGGACGTCTTCCTGCACCTCACCGGCCGCACCCTGGTCGACTGAGGTGAAAGGAAGGGCCCCCTGTTAACGCCTGGCGTGGTACAGGGGCCCCTTCCTCACACCCACCCGCCGGCCGGTCCGAGTACACGCCGGCGCGGGCGTGCTGCTGCTCGCCTACGCGCTCCGGTCGCTGCTCCGCGCGGTTCGCGGCTGACCGGCCGTGTCCGTCACCGCGCCCGCGCCCAGGTCAGGAAGCGGTCGGCCAGCCCGTCCGATTCGGTGAGGTCATCGGTGGCCTCGTACAGCAGCGCGCCGAGGTAGATCAGCAGGCCCGTCCGGTTCTCGCGGTACTCGGCGAGCAGCGCCAGCCGGGCCGGTGAACAGGGCCACGCGGCACCGCACACCCGGCAGCGCCAGGACGGGCGCGCCGCCACGTGCGGGCGGTAGCGCGGCATCAGCGGGTGCCCTCCTCGGACCGGCGCGGCGACGGCAGCCAGGTGCCCCCGTTCGCCCGCCACTCCTGCGCCCGCGTCAGCCGCCCCGGGCGTCCGGGGGCGTCGGTCGGGAAGACCTCCGTCGGCGCGGTCGCCCACGCCGGGCGCGCGTGGGGCGTACGGCGGGGGAGCGGGGCGGGCGGCGTCGAACGCCGGCAGCGCCAGAACTTCAGTCGCATGCGGTGAGCCTCCGTCGTCTGGAGAGGGGCGCCCGGGACCTCGTTGTCGCCGGACGCCCCCGGCCTGGTCCCGCCCGCCGTCCGATCCCGTGAGCGGTTCCGCTGCGTGACAGTCTGCTGAGGACGCGACTACGGTGGGAGGTCCCGCGCGCCGACGACCAGCGCGTACGGCGGCCCGACCCCGGGCGGTACGAGGATGTACGGAGGCTGTCCGTGGAACGATCGTCCATGCTGGACCACTTCGCGGAGGAGTTGCGGCTGGCCCGGGTCACCACCGGCATGTCGCAGACGGCGCTGGCCGAGGCGCTGAGCTACTCGGGCGCGCTGGTGGCGAAGGTGGAGACGTGCGAGCGGCGGCCGAGCGTCGACTTCGCCCGCCGCTGTGACGCGGTCTTCGGCGCGGACGGTCGATTCGAACGGATCCAGAGGCGGATCAGCCGGGAGACCGTGGTGCCGTGGTTCCGCGACTGGGCCGGCATCGAGCAGGAGGCGACGGCCCTGCGGACCTACGAGCCGCTCTATGTGCCGGGTCTCCTCCAGACGGAGAGTTACGCTCGCGCCATTCTCGTGGGGGCTGGGTTGTTCGCGACGGACGAGATCGAGCAGCAGGTCGCTGCGCGGCTGGACCGCCAAGCGGTGTTTACCCGGGAGCGACCCCCGCTGCTCAGTGTGGTTGTCGATGAGTATGTGCTTCGGCGCTGCATCGGCAAGCCACCCGTGATGCGTGAGCAGCTCTGCCACCTGGTGAAGGTTGGTTCGACGCTGCCTCGGGTCAGAATCCAGATCGTGCCGACCTCGGCCGGAGCCTATGCTGGCCTCGACGGCCCTTTTGTCATCGCCACCTCGTCTGCTGGCGAGGACGTTGTTTACCTGGACGGGCAGCGGCATGGGCAGGTGATCGACCGTTCTGAGTACCTGCGGCAGATGGTCGAGGTTTGGGAGTCGATCAGGGGTGAGGCACTATCGCAGCAGCAGTCCCTCGACCTGATGACGGAAGTGGCGGAGACATGGATCTGACGCGCGCCCGGTGGCGCAAGAGCACCCGCAGCAACGGCAGCGGCGGTAACTGCGTGGAGGTTGCCGACAACCTTTCCGGCGTGGTTGCCGTACGTGATTCGAAGGACCCGGCCGGACCGGCGCTGACCTTCGCGCCCGGTTCCTGGCGCGTCTTCGTCGCCGCGTTGCCCGCCCGCCCCTGAATCGGCGCGCGGCACCCGACTCGGCGCGTCCCTGGCCCATCCGGCTTTTGATCCACTCGCTTTCCCTGACATCGGGGTATCCCCGGTCGCCGGATACCCCGGTGTCAATGACGTCGAGTGGATCAAGGGCGGGCGGACCCTCCCCGTCGGGTTCGGCTCATCCCGAACGTGCGGTGCGGGAGCCGACCCGTCCCGCCCGGAATAGCGGCGACAGGGCAGCCGCGTCGCCGTAGGGTGGCCCGGGTCTGTCGTACCCCTGGGGTAGGAAGGCCGTGGTGGTCGGCGCGGGAGAGACGGGGGTGTCGGGTGAGCGTGACGCAGCAGGCGCGGGAGCGGGCCCGGCCGCCGTTGCCGCGCGTGCCGGCGGTGGCGGTGCTCGCGCACTACCTGGTCGGTTACCGACGGACCTGGCGGGCGGGGGTCTTCTCCTCCTTCCTGCTGCCCGTGCTGACCGTTGTCGGGTTCGGCCTGGGGGTCGGCGCCTACATCGACCAGGGCGTCGGCGGGGTGCGCTACTTCGACTGGATCGTCGGGGGCCTGCTCGCCTCGACCGCCCTGCAGGTGGCCATCGGCGAATCCACGTGGCCGGTGTTCAGCAACTTCCGGTGGATCAAGACGTACTTCGCGCAGAGCGCGGCGCCGCTGCGGGTGGGTGACGTGCTCGGCGGGCACCTGGCCTTCGTGGTCTTCCGGGTGCTCTCCTCCATCGCCGCGTTCCTCCTGGTCACGGCGCTGTTCGGGGCGGTGCACTCGCCGTGGGCGCTGGCCGTCCTCCCGGTCGTGGCACTGCTCGGCCTGGCCGTGGCCGCACCGACCTTCGCGTACGCGGCGCTGGTGGACAGCGACAGCTGGCTGGCGATGCTGTTCCGCTTCGCGGTGATCCCGATGACGCTGTTCGCCGGGGTGTTCTTCCCGGTCGAGTCGCTACCGGCGGTGCTGCGGTGGCTGGCGTACGCGACGCCCCTCTGGCACGCCGTCGACCTGTGCCGGGCGGCCACGTTGGGCGTGGCTCCCCAGTGGTCGGTCGCCGGTCACCTGCTCTACCTCGCGGTGTGGGCGCTGGGCGGCTGGTTGCTGGCCCGCCACACGTTCCGCCGCCGGCTCGTGGTCTAGGGGAGGATGTCCATGGTCAGTTTCGTCCTGCCCCGCCTGGTCGACGTCTCCTCGGCGTCCCGGCGCTCGGCCTCCGTGACCGAACGCAACGTCACCGCGCTGCGGTCGGTCTACTGGCTGCTGCTCATCTCCGGCTTCGTGGAGCCGCTGCTCTACCTGCTCTCCATCGGCGTCGGGGTCGGCGCGTTGGTCGGCGACATCCCGCTGCCCGGCGGTGAGGTGGTGACGTACGCCGCCTTCGTCGCCCCGGCGATGCTCGCGTCGTCGGCGATGACGGGTGCGCTGGCGGAGACCACCTTCAACTTCTTCGGCAAGCTGAAGTACATGAAGCTGTACGACGGGGTGATCGCCACCCCCGTGCAGCCGTTCGAGATCGCCCTCGGCGAGTTGGCCTGGGCGATGCTGCGGGGCAGCGCGTACTCGGCCGCGTTCCTGGCGGTGATGGTCGTGATGGACCTGACGACCGTGGCGCGGGCGGTGGTGGCCTTCCCCGCCGCGGTGCTGGTCGGTTTCGCCTTCGGCGCGCTCGGCATGGCCATCTCCACCTTCATGCGTAGCTGGCAGGACTTCGACCTGATGGGGTCGGCGCAGTTCACCCTGTTCCTCTTCTCCGGGACGTTCGTGCCGGCCGAGTCGTACCCGACGGTGCTGCGGTGGCTGATCGAGGTGACCCCGCTCTACCGGGCGGTGCACCTGATCCGCGGCATCGCCGTCGGCACCGGCGGCTGGGGGTGGGTGCTCGACGTGCTCTACCTGCTGGTGGTGCTCGGCCTCGGCCTGCTGGTCGCTTCGCGCCGGATGGGCAGGTTGCTCTACAAGTAGGTGGTTAACCACCGCCTCCGCCGGGGCATGTCGAGGGGGACACCGCCGACCACGAGGGAGGGGCGATGGCCTCCGATGAGTCTTCCGCGCACGGGCGCGACCGTGAAGTGAGCGGCGCGGCGGGCGCCGGAGCCCGTGACCGGGAGCGGCCGGTCGGACCGGACGAGGGGCCGGACAGCCCCGCCCAGCTGCCGGGCGCCGGCTGGAAGGCGGCGCTGCGCCGCACGGTCCGGGAGTTCCAGGACGACAGCCTGACCGACTGGGCGGCGGCGCTGACGTACTACGGGGTGCTCTCCATCTTCCCCGGCCTGCTGGTGCTGGTCTCGATCCTCGGCCTGCTCGGCCCGGAGGCCACCGAGGGCGTGCGGGACACGGTCAGCCAGACGGTGCCCGAGGGCAACATCCGCACCATCATCGAGGGGGCGATCGACCAGGCGAAGCAGAGCGGCGGCTTCGCCGGCATCGCGGCCATCCTCGGTCTGCTGGCAGCCTTCTGGTCGGCCTCGGGCTACATCGCCGCGTTCATGCGCGCGTCGAACACCATCTACGACGTGCCGGAGGGCCGGCCGATCTGGAAGACGCTGCCGATCCGCGTCGGGGTGACCGCCGTGATCGGCGTGATGCTGCTGGCCTGCGCGGTGATCGTGGTCTTCACCGGTGGCCTCGCCGAGGCGGTGGGGGACGCGATCGGGCTGGGCTCGACGGCCGTGACGGTCTGGAACATCGCCAAGTGGCCGGTGCTGCTGCTCCTGGTCAGCCTGATGTTCGCCATCCTCTACTGGGCCTCGCCGAACGCGAAGCACGGCGGGTTCCGCTGGGTCAGCCCCGGCGGCGTCCTGGCCGTGGTGATCTGGCTGGTCATCTCCGGCCTGTTCGCGCTGTACGTCAGCAACTTCGGCTCGTACAACAAGACCTACGGCGCGCTCGCCGGTGTGATCATCTTCCTGATCTGGCTCTGGCTGAGCAACATCGCGATCCTGCTCGGGGCCGAGTTCGACGCCGAGTTGGAGCGCAGCCGCGCCATCTCCGCCGGGCACTCGGCCGACGACGAGCCGTACGTCGAGCTGCGCGACGACCGCAAGCTCAAGAAGAAGCGCAACGCCGCCGGCCGCCGCTGACCGCCCGGCAGACCCGATCGGCTCCTGCCCCGTCGTCCACCCGGACGGCGGGGCAGTGTCGTGTCCGCGATCTCCACCGTTCCCGCGCGGCGTGATGCTTTTCTTGATCCACTTGAAGCTTTTGTTCGTTCGGACAAAAGTTGGGAACGGATTGGCCGAAGCTCTGGACAGGTGGCACGGAAGGCTCCTACTGTGTCGGACACGACACATCGGCATTGCGTCGATGTGAACGAGTCCCATGAAGAGGTGAGTCCCGGTGCGGACCGTCGACCCCCTGCACGTACGACTGTTGCGGCTGCTCCGCGACGAGGGGGCGGTCTCCCGCGCCGAACTTGGTGACCGGCTCCAGATGCCGCGCCCCCGGCTGCTGGCCGAGCTGGAGCGACTGGTCGGTCTCGGCTACGTCGCCGAGGCCGGGCTGGCCGCATCCCGGGGCGGCCGGCGCTCCACCCTGGTGGAGCTGAGCCCGCAGCTGCGCTTCGCCGCCGTCGACCTGGGCGCCAGCTCGATCGACGTCGAGGTGGTCAACGGCCGGCTGGAACCGGTCGCCGCGTACGCCGAGCCCGCCGACATCCGCAACGGCCCGAAGGTGACCCTCCAGCGGGTCAACGAGCTGCTGCACAAGGCGAAGGTGGACGGTGCGTACGAGCGGCTGGATGCGGTCGGCATCGGTGTGCCCGGCCCGGTCAGCTTCCGCGACGGCGTCCCGGTCTCCCCGCCGATCATGCCGGGCTGGGACCGCTTCCCCGTGCGAGAGCTGCTCACCCGCGAGCACGGCTGCCCGGCGGTGGTCGACAACGACGTCAACATCATGGCCATCGGCGAGCGGCACGGAGGCGTCGCCCACTCGGTCGACGACTTCCTCTTCGTCAAGATCGGCACCGGAATAGGGTGTGGGATCTACCTCACCGGCGAGGTCTACCGGGGCACCGACGGCTGCGCCGGGGACATCGGGCACATCCAGGTCGACTCGCACGGTCCGATGTGCTCGTGCGGCAACGTCGGCTGCCTGGAGGCCCTGTTCAGCGGTGCCGCCCTGGCCAAGGACGCCCTGGCCGCCGCGCGCAGCGGCGTGTCACCGGCCCTGGCCGAGCGGCTGACCGCCCGGGGCACGCTGAACGCCGTGGACGTGGCCGAGGGTGCCGTCGAGGGCGACGTCGCCTGCATCCAGTTGATCCGCGACGGGGGCCGGCGGGTCGGCGGTGTGCTGGCCGGGCTGGTCAGCTTCACCAACCCGTCGATGATCGTGATCGGTGGTGGGCTCGCCCAGCTCGGTCACATCCTGCTCGCCGAGATCCGCAGCGTGGTCTACCGCCGGTCGCTCCCGCTGGCCACCGGCAACCTCCCGGTCGTCCTGTCCGAGCTGGGACCGCGGGCCGGCGTCGCCGGTGCCGCCGTCCTCGCGAGCGACGTGGCCTTCGCGGAGGCGTCATGACCGAGCAATCCGAGGAGACACTCGTGACAGATGCTCCGTTGGTCGAAGCCCCCGCCGACGCCGTCGCGGGCGAGGTGGTCCTGCGCCTCACCGACGTGGTCAAGACCTTCCCGGGCGTACGCGCCCTGGACGGGGTGCAGTTGGAGGTCCGTGCCGGCGAGGTGCACTGCCTGCTCGGGCAGAACGGCGCCGGCAAGTCGACCCTGATCAAGGTGCTCGCCGGCGTGCACCGTCCGGACTCCGGGACCGTCGAGTGGCGCGGTGAGCCGGCCACCTTCGCCAACCCGCAGGCCGCGATGCGGGCCGGCATCGCCACCATCTACCAGGAGCTCGACCTGGTCGACGACCTCTCCGTGGCGGAGAACGCCTTCCTCGGCCACGAGCCTCGCCGGTTCGGCTTCGTCCGCCGCGGGCACATGGCCCGGCGTACGCGGCAGATCCTCGGCCGGCTCGGCCACGCCGAGATTCCGCCCAGCCGGATGGTGCGCTCGCTGCCGGCGGCCGGCAAGCAGGTCGTCAGCATGGCGCGGGCGCTGTCGCACGAGGCCCGACTGATCATCATGGACGAGCCGAGCGCCGTGCTCGCCCACGACGAGGTGGGCAACCTCTTCCGGATCATCCGGGAGCTGACCGCCCAGGGCATCGCGGTCATCTACATCTCGCACCGGATGGAGGAGATCCGCGAGATCGGCGACCGCGTCACCGTCCTCAAGGACGGCCGGACCACCGCGGCGAACCTCCCGGCCCGCGACACCCCGACCCGCGACCTGGTCTCCCGGATGACCGGCCGCACCATCGAGTACGTCTTCCCGGACCGCCCCGCCACCGACACGGTCGGGGACGAGCTGCTCCAGGTCGAGGGGCTGACCCGGTCCGGCGAGTTCGCCGACGTGTCGCTGAACGTCCGGGCCGGCGAGATCGTGGGCATCGCCGGGCTCGTCGGGTCCGGCCGGTCCGAGCTGCTGGAGACCATCTTCGGCGCGCGTCGCGCCGAGTCCGGCTCGGTCCGGATGGGCGGCCGGGCACTGCGTCCCGGCAGCGTCGGCGCGGCCGTCCGCGCCGGCATGGGCATGGCCCCGGAGGAGCGCAAGAGCCAGGCGCTGCTGCTGGGCGAGCCCATCTACCGCAACGTCACCCTGGCCACCTTCGGCCGGTACGCCCGTGCCGGCTTCACCGACACCGGCAGGGAACGGGCCGAGGCCGACCGGATCGCGGAAAGCCTCGACCTGCGTCCCCGCGACGTACGCCGACCGGTGCGCACCCTCTCCGGTGGCAACCAGCAGAAGGTCGTGGTCGGGCGCTGGCTGCTCGGCGACACGAAGCTGCTGCTGCTGGACGAGCCGACCCGGGGCGTGGACGTCGGCGCCCGCGCCGAGTTGTACCAGGTCGTCCGTGCCCTCGCCGCCCGTGGCGTGGGGGTGCTGCTGGTCTCCAGCGAGGTGCCCGAGGTCCTCGGCCTGGCCGACCGGGTGCTGGTCATGCGGGAGGGCCGGGTGGTCCGTGAGGCCCCGGCCGGCGAACTCGACGAGAACACCGTGCTCGACCTCGTCATGGCGGGGTCCCTGATGGAAGGCGCACCGGCATGAGCGACACACTTCCCACCGCAGCGCCGGAGCGCGCGGCACAACTGCCGGCACAGTCGCCGCCGGTCGACCCGGCGGAGACCGCCGCCGCGGGCGAGAAGGCGACTGCCGGCGGCCGGCTCTCCTGGTGGAGCGGCGACAACGGCGAGGGCGCCCGGCGCAACCTCGGCCTGATCGGTGTGCTGGTCATTTTGATCGCGATCGGTGCCGCGACCCGCTCCGACCTCTACTCCAACCCGGACTGGGTGTGGGCCAACACCCTCACCATCCTCAAGTTGGCGTCCGTGGTGGGTGTGGTCACCGTCGGCATGACGTTCGTCATCATCGGCGGCGGCATCGACCTGTCGGTCGGCGCGATCGTCGCCCTCGCCGGGGTCTGGGCCACAACGGTGGCGACCCAGAACTTCGGCGCCGGCGGCATGATCTTCACGGCGCTCACCGTCGGTCTCGCGGTCGGCCTGGTCAACGGCGTGCTCATCTCGTACGGACGGCTGGTGCCCTTCATCGCGACGCTGGCGATGCTGGTGGCGGCCCGTGGCCTGGCGGCGGAGATCTCCGACAAGCAGACCCAGGTCTCGGACAACCAGTTCATCAACGGCATCGCCAGCAACACGCTGCTCGGCATCCCGCTGCTGGTCTACATCCTGGCGGCGGTGGTCGTGGCCGGCTGGGTGCTGCTCAACCGCACCACCTTCGGCCGGCGTACGGTCGCCGTCGGCGGCAACCCGGAGGCGGCCCGGCTGGCCGGCATCAACGTCAAGCGGCACACCGTGCTGCTCTACGCGCTCTCCGGCCTCTGCTGCGGTATCGCCGCCGTCATGCTCACCGCCCAGGCCAACTCGGCCCAGGCGGCGATGGCGAACCTCTACGAGCTGGACGCGATCGCCGCCGCGATCATCGGCGGCACGCTGCTCAGCGGCGGGCGGGGAACGATCATCGGCTCCCTGCTCGGCGTGATCATCTTCTCGACGATCACGAACCTCTTCGCCATCAACGGCCTCTCCACCGAGGCCCAGAACATGGTCAAGGGCGGCATCATCGTCGCCGCCGTCCTGGTCCAGCAGGTCCAGTTCCGCAGCCTCACCCAGTTCCTGGGCCGGAACCGGCTCACCACCCGATAACACCCGCACCACCGCACCACCGGACCACCGGACACCACAACGCACCTGGGCCACCCGACACCGCGACGGTGGCCGGACCCCGCACACCCTTTCCCCTCCACCACGCCAGACCAGGAGGTCGTCATGACCCAGCACAGTCGTGACCTGTCACGCCGTCGCCTGCTCTTCGGCGGCGCAGCCGTCGGAGCCGGCGTACTGCTCGCCGGTTGCACCAGCAACGATGAGTCGCCGACCGAGGCGCAGACCAAGGCGGCCGCCCCGGGCGGCAACGCCGAGCCCGGCAAGCGCGTCGTCGTCGGCTTCTCCGCCCCGGCCGCCGACCACGGCTGGATCGCCGCCATCACCAACAACGCCAAGGCGCAGGCCGCCGCGTACTCCGACGTGGAGTTCAAGACGGTCGAGGCCGGCGCGGACGCGGCGGCCCAGCGGGCGGCCCTGTCCACCCTGATCTCCCAGAAGCCCGACGTGATCGTGCTGCTGCCGCACGACGGCAAGGAGCTGAACGCGTTCGGCCTGGAGGCGATGCAGGCCGGCATCCCGGTGGTCAACCTCGACCGGGCGTTCCCGGACGCGAAGGCCTACCGGCTGCAGATCAAGGGCGACAACTACGGCATGGGCGTCGCCGCCGCGACGTACATCATCGCGCAGCTCAAGGCCAAGAACGTCACCAACCCGATCATCGGCGAGATCCCCGGCATCGACTCCCTGGAGCTGACCCAGGAGCGGTCGAAGGGCTTCGCCGACACCCTGGCGCAGGCCGGGTTCAAGGTGGCCAACCGGCGGCCGGCGGAGTTCACCGCCGACTCCGGCCAGCAGGCCGCGACCGGTCTCTTCCAGGCCCTGCCGAAGATGGACGCGCTCTGGAACCACGACGACGACCAGGGCATCGGCGTCCTCGCGGCGGTCAACCAGGCCAACCGCAAGGAGTTCTTCATGGTCGGCGGCGCCGGCTCGAAGAAGGCGATGGAGGACATCCAGGCCGACAACACCGTGCTGAAGGCGACGGTCACCTACAGCCCGTCGATGGCCTCCTCGGCCATCTCGCTGGCCCGCCTGATCGGACAGGGCAAGGGCATGTCCGACCTGGTGGAGCTCCAGGTGCCCAAGGAGATCATCCTCGCCTCCGAGACGATCACCAAGGAGAACGCGAGCACCTACCTGAAGCTCGGGTTCTGACACACGGGGGGAGACCCACCTTGTCCACGACAGACAAGCAACTGCGGGTCGGCATGGTCGGCTACGCGTTCATGGGCGCCGCGCACTCGCAGGCATGGCGCACCGTGAACCGGGTGTACGACCTGCCGGCACGGGCCCGGATGGCGCTGATCTGCGGCCGGGACGCCGGGAAGGTAGCCGACGCCGCCGACCGGCTCGGCTGGGACGCGTACACCACGGACTGGCGGGACCTGATCGCCCGCGACGACATCGACGTGGTCGACATCTGCACCCCGGGTGACAGCCACGCCGAGATCGCCCTGGCCGCGTTGGCCGCCGGCAAGCACGTGCTGTGCGAGAAGCCGCTGGCCAACACTGTGTCCGAGGCACGGGAGATGGCCGCCGCGGCGGCCGTCGCCCAGGCCTCGGGAGTGCGGTCGATGTGCGGGTTCAACTACCGTCGGGTGCCCGCGGTCACGATGATGCGGCAGCTGGTCGCCGACGGACGGCTCGGGGTGATCCGGCACGTCCGGGCGACCTACCTGCAGGACTGGATCGTGGATCCGCAGTTCCCCCTGGTCTGGCGCCTGCAGCGGGACAAGGCGGGCTCCGGTGCGCTCGGCGACATCGGGGCGCACATCATCGACCTGACCCAGTTCGTCACGGGCCAGCGGATCAGCGGGGTCAGCGCCCTCACCGAGACCTTCGTCAAGGAACGGCCGCTGCCCGCCGGATCGAGCGGACTGGCCGCCACGGTGGACGGTGCCGGGCCGGTGGACGGTCACCGGCCGGCCACCGGGCTGGTCACCGTCGACGACGCCGCGGTCTTCGTGGCCCGGCTCGACGGCGGCGCCCTGGCGACGTACGAGGCGAGCCGGTTCGCGACGGGCCGCAAGAACGCCCTCCGCGTGGAAATCAACGGGTCGCTCGGCTCGGTGGTCTTCGACCTGGAGCGCCTCAACGAGCTGGAGTTCCACGACGCGACGCGCCCCACCGCCGAGCAGGGCTTCACCCGGATCCTGGTGACCGAGAGCGAGCACCCGTACATGTCGGCCTGGTGGCCGCCGGGCCACATCATCGGGTACGAGCACTCCTTCACCCACGAGATGCGGGACTTCATCGAGGCGGTCGCCACCGGTGCCGACCCGACTCCCTCGTTCGCCGACGCGTTGCAGGTCCAGCTCGTGCTGGACGCGGTGACCCGCTCGGCGGACCTCGGTTCCTCGTGGACCGAGGTGGAGCCGGCGCTGGCCACGGTCGCCGCCTGAGTCACCCCCCGACGCCGACCGGCGAGGGACCGGCCGCGGTTGCGCCCCGCGGCCGGGACGAGGTCGGCGCCGGACGGGGCGTGCCAGCCGGGCCGACGGCACGGATGGTACGAGCAGGACGGTCTCCGGTGCGGCCGGACCGGGATTCCCCGGCCGCACCGGAGGACCGCCACATCCGGCGACCCGCCAGGGCCGCCACCAACCCCACCACCACCACCACCACCCACCACCGTCCCGCGCGCCGCAGGGCCGCCGCGACCCCGGCTATCCGGAGGACATCGTGCCCCGACCAGCCTCTACCGCCGCCCACGCCGACCGACCTCACCGCCGCACGGCGGACCGCGTTTCCTGATGACGTCCGGTCGGGCGCACGCCGCCGTCCCGACCGGCCGGATGCGGGGGAGGCAGGGTCGAGACGCCGACCGCCCCTGCCTGCCAGCCCCGTCCGTCCGCACCGCACCGGGCACCGGTCCGGCGTCGTCGCCGCCGACTTCGACGCCGGCTCGGACCGCTTCTCCCGGGGTTGGACGGCGGACGGGGCCCATCCGCTCAGATGAGTAGTTTTCGGATCAGGCTTCTGATATCTATGTAAATCAATGCAAGGCCGGTTCCTCGCGACCGGAGAGGAGCACCATGCGTACGGGTGTCTGGCTGGTGGGGGCGCGCGGTTCCGTCGCGACCACCAGCATCGTCGGGGCGCTCGCCCTACGGTCCGGCCTCACCGGCCCGACCGGCTGCGTCACCGAGCTGCCCGAGCTGCGCGGTCCCGCCCTGCCGGCCTTCTCCGACCTGGTCCTCGGTGGACACGACGTGGTCGCGACACCGCTCGCCAAGCGCGCCGAGTCGCTCGCCGCCGCCGGCGTGGTGCCGGCTCGGCTGGTCGACGCCCTGGGCACCGAGTTGGCCGAGGTCGAGCGGGAGCTACGTCCCGCACCCACCGTCGGCACCCAGGCCGAGCGGGCCGCCGCGACCGTCGAGGACCTGACCGCGTTCCGGGAGCGGCACGATCTCGCGCGGGTGGTGGTGGTCAACGTCTCGGCCACCGAGCCGGCCGCCGGCCCGCATCCGGCGCACACGGACCCGGCCGCGCTGCGGGCCGCGCTCGCCGGTGCGGACGAGGTGCTGCCCACCAGCTCGCTCTACGCGTACGCGGCGGTCGAGGCCGGCTGCCCGTACGTCGACTTCACCCCGTCCACCGGGCTGCGCCTGCCCGCCCTGCGGGCGCTCGCCGACGAGCGGGGCCTGCCGTACGCCGGGCACGACGGCAAGACCGGGGAGACCCTGGTCAAGTCGGTGCTGGCCCCGATGTTCGCGATGCGGCACCTCGCGGTGCGCTCCTGGTCGGGGACCAACCTGCTCGGCGGCGGCGACGGCGCCACCCTCGCCGACCCGGCCGCCAACGCGGCCAAGGTGGCCAGCAAACAGCGGGTGCTCGAGGAGATCCTCGGGTACGTCCCGCAGGGCGGCACCCGCATCGACTACGTCGAGGAACTGGGCGACTTCAAGACCGCCTGGGACCTGATCACCTTCGCCGGCTTCCTCGGCACCGGGATGCGCATGGAGTTCACCTGGCACGGCTGCGACTCGGCACTGGCCGCGCCGCTGGTGCTGGACCTGGCCCGGCTCACCGCCGCCGCGCACGCCGCCGGCGACACCGGCCCGCTGGCGGACCTGGCATTCTTCTTCAAGGACCCGCTGGGCGCGCCCACGCACTCGCTCGGCGACCAGTGGAACCGGTTGTGCGCGTACACCCGTCGTCTGCACGAGGGGGTTTCCGGTGCCGACCCTCGCTGATCTCGCCGAGCTGGTGCGCGCCCCGGCGGCGCTCTCGGTCCCCGGCGACGTCGTCGCCGGCGCCGCGGCGGCCGGGTCGCTGGACCGGCGGACGCCGGGACTGGCCGCCGCCTCGGTGCTGCTCTACTGGGCCGGCATGGCCGGCAACGACTGGGCCGACCGGCGGCTGGACGCCGTCGAACGCCCGGAGCGGCCGATCCCCAGCGGCCGGGTCGCCCCGGAGGTCGCGCTGGGCCTGGCGGTCGGGCTCACCGCCGCCGGTGTCGGCCTCGCCGCCGCCGTCGGGGGCCGGCGGGCGGCGGCGGTGGCGGTCCCGCTCGCCACGGCCGTCTGGGGGTACGACCTGCGCGCCAAGAACACCGCCGCCGGACCGGCCGTGATGGCCGCCTGCCGGGGGCTGGACGTGCTGCTCGGCGCGACCGGCGGCCGGCTGTCCCGGGCCGTTCCGGCGGCGGTCACCGTCGCCGCGCACACCTGGACCGTCACGGCGCTGTCCCGCCGCGAGGTCGACGGGGCCGACATGGCGCTGCCGCTGCGCACCCTGGCCGGCACCGCCCTCGTCGCCGCCGGTGCCGGCCGCCCACCGGCCACCACCGGCCCGGCCAGAACCGGCGACCGTCCGGCCCTCGCCGCCCTGCCGGCCCTGCTGGCCACCTGGTACGCCGCCCGGTACGGGGCGGCGCAGGCCCGGGTGGTCGTCGATCCGTCCGCCGGCCGCGTCCGCGCGGCGGTCGGCGCCGGGATCACCGGGCTGCCCGCCCTCCAGGGCGCCCTGACCGCCCGCGCCGGCGCCGGTCTGCTCGGCGTGGCGGTCGCGGCGGCGGCACCACTGGCCCGCCGGCTGGCCCGGAAGGTCTCCCCGACATGACCGTCCCGCAGCCCCGTTCCGCCGCGCCCGACTCCGCGCCCGGCGCGTCGTCGCCGGCGGGTGGGCTGCGGTTCGGGTACGGCACGAACGGCTTCGCCAACCACCGGCTGGACGACGCGCTGGCGGTCATCGCCGAGCTGGGCTACGCCGGGGTGGCGCTCACGCTGGACCACGACCACCTCGACCCGTTCGCCCCCGGGCTGGCCGGGCGGGTCGCCGCCGTGGCGCGCCGGTTGGACGCGCTCGGTCTCGGCGTGGTGGTGGAGACCGGCGCCCGGTACCTGCTCGACCCGTGGCACAAGCACGCCCCGACGCTGCTGCACGACGACCCGGCCCTGCGGATCGACTTCCTGCGCCGGGCCGTACGGGTGGGCGCCGACCTCGGTGCGGAGGCGGTCTCCTTCTGGGCCGGCGTACGCCCCGAGGCGGTCCCGCCGGCGGTCGCCTGGAACCGGCTGGTGGCCGGTTGCGCGACCGTGGTCGACGCCGCCGACGCGGCCGGCGTGACGCTCGGCTTCGAGCCGGAACCGGGGATGCTGGTCGAGGACATCGCGGGCTGGCGTCGCCTGCACGCCGCGCTCGGCGCACCGGCGCGTCTCGGCCTCACCCTCGACATCGGACACTGTCGCTGCCTGGAGCCCCGGCCGGTGGCCGACTGCGTGCGCGAGGTGGCCGGACACCTGGTGAACGTGCAGATCGACGACATGCGGCGGGGTGTCCACGAGCACCTCGAGTTCGGCACCGGCGAGATCGACTTCCCGCCGGTGCTGCGCGCGCTGCGCGAGGTCGGCTATCGCGGCCTGGTCGCGGTGGAGCTGCCCCGGCACTCGCACGCCGCCCCCGCCGTCGCCGCCCGTTCCCTGGACTTCCTGCGCGCCGCTGACGCCGCCAACGCCACCAACGCGGCCGACGCCGAGGACGGGACCGCCGCGCCCCACTGAACAGCACACGAGGGAGGAGAATCCGATGACACCGGATCGACTGCGGGAGGCCCTTCGGGGCGTACCCGATCCCGACTGGCTGGACACGGCCCTGCGCCGGGTGACGGCCGAGCCCGCGACGGTCACCGGCTCGTTCGCCGCCGCCGGTCGGCGCTGCGGCCGGGACGACCTGCCCGAGCTGCCCGGCT
The DNA here is from genome assembly GCF_044465805.1 of Micromonospora sp. NPDC049497. NCBI lineage: Bacteria > Bacillati > Actinomycetota > Actinomycetes > Micromonosporales > Micromonosporaceae > Micromonospora > Micromonospora sp. NPDC049497. Next base: position 70,717 of record NZ_JBITMC010000002.1, read on the forward strand.
GGACCGCCGACGACGCGGCGCGCGTCCTGTTGCTGGCCGCGCTGCCCGGCGACCACGCCACGTACGCCGACACCCTCTACCGGCACGGCGACGCGGCCGAGAAGCGGGCGGTGCTGCGGGCGCTGCCGCTGCTGCCCATCGGCGCGGCCGGCGTGCCCCTGCTGCACGACGCGATCCGCACCAACGACACCCGGCTGGTCGCCGCGGCCCTCGGCCCGTACGCCCGGCACCTGGACCCGTCCGCCTGGCGGCAGGCCGTGCTCAAGTGCGTGTTCATGGGCGTTCCGCTGGCCGTGGTCGCCGACCTCGACGAGCGTGCCGACGGCGAGCTGGCGGGGATGCTCGCCGCCCTCGCCGCCGAGCGCGCCGCCGCCGGCCGGACCATGCCCGCCGACGCCACCGACCTGCTCGACCGGCTCGCCGCCCAGGCCGGCCAACCGCACCCCAGGGAGGCGTGACATGCGCATCTTCGACCCGCACATCCACATGACGTCGCGGACGACCGACGACTACGAGCGGATGGCCGCCGCCGGGGTCCGCGCGGTGGTGGAACCGGCCTTCTGGCTCGGGCAGCCGCGCACCGGCGTCGGCTCGTTCACCGACTACTTCGACTCGCTCATCGGCTGGGAGCCGTTCCGGGCCGGCCAGTTCGGCGTACGGCACCACGCCACCGTCGCGCTCAACCCGAAGGAGGCCAACGACCCGCGCTGCCGCCCGGTGCTCGACGTGCTGCCCCGCTACCTGGAGAAGGACGGCGTGGTGGCGGTCGGCGAGATCGGCTACGACTCGATGACGCCGGAGGAGGACGAGGCCTTCGCGGCGCAGCTCGCCCTGGCCGTCGCCCACGGCCTCCCGGCGCTGGTGCACACCCCGCACCGGGACAAGGCCCGGGGTGTGGAGCGCAGCCTCGCCGTGGTCACCGAGTCCGGCATCGACCCCGGCCGGGTCGTGGTCGACCACCTCAACGAGGTGACCGTCAAGCTGGTCCGGGACAGCGGCTGCTGGCTGGGCTTCTCGATCTACCCGGACACGAAGATGTCGCCGCCGCGGATGGTCGAGCTGCTGCGCGCGTACGGGACCGAGCGGATGCTGGTCAACTCGGCCGCGGACTGGGGGCGCTCGGACCCGCTGCTCACCCGGGCGACCGGGGAGGCGATGCTGCTGGCCGGGTTCACCGACGACGACGTCGACCGGGTGCTCTGGCGCAACCCGGTCGAGTTCTACGGCCAGTCCGGGCGGCTCGACCTGCGCGACGAGGACCTGGCCGCGGTGGACCCGGAGACCGGCAACTCGATCCTGCGCGGCGGCAGCTGATGCGGCTGCGGCACGCCGGCGGCACCACGGTCCACCTCGGCTACTGCACCAACGTGCACCCGGCCGAGGACCTCGCCGGCATCGTCGCCCAGCTGGACAGCCACGCCCGGCCGGTCCGCGAGCGGCTCGGCGTCGACCTGCTCGGCCTCGGGCTGTGGCTGGCCGCCCCGGTCGCGGCCGAACTGGCCGCCGATCCCGCGCTGCGCCGCCGGTTGCGTGCCGAGCTGACCGCGCGGGGTCTGGAGGTGGTCACCCTCAACGGCTTCCCGTACGCGGCCTTCCAGGCCCCGGTGGTCAAGGGCGCCGTGTACCACCCGGACTGGACCACCGACGCGCGGCTGGCGTACACCCTGGACCTGGCCCGGGTGCTGGCCGACCTGCTCCCGGACGACGCGGCGCGCGGATCGGTCTCCACCCTGCCGCTGGCCTGGCGGGAGCCCTGGGACGCGGCGCGCGCGGACGCCGCCCGGCACCGGCTGGACCGGCTGGCGGCCGGTCTCGCCGCGGTCGAGCGGGACACCGGCCGCCCGGTCCGGGTCGGCTTCGAGCCGGAACCGGGGTGCGTCGTGGAGACCACCGGGCAGGCCGGCTCGCTGCTGGCCGGCGTGGACACCGACCGGCTCGGGATCTGCCTGGACCTGGCCCACCTGGCCTGCGCCTGGGAGGACCCGGCGACGGCGCTGACCCGGCTGGCGGCGGCCGGGTTGCCGGTGGTCAAGGTGCAGGTCTCCGCCGCGATCGAGGCGCCGGCCGGTACGACGGACGCACTGCGCCGCTGGGTCGAGCCGCGCTTCCTGCACCAGACCCGGTCCGCCGGGTGCGGGGCCGCGGCGGACCCGGCCGACCCGGTGCACAGCGCCGATGACCTGGACGCCGCGCTGGACGCGGGGCTGCCCGGCCCGTGGCGGGTGCATTACCACGTGCCGCTGCACGCGCCGCCAGAACCACCGCTGAACTCGACCCTGCCGGTGCTGCGCGCCGCGCTGACGGAGCTGTTCGCCGGTCCGGTCGCCGGCTGCGACCACCTCGACGTCGAGACGTACACCTGGGGGGTGCTGCCGGCGGCGCGGCGCCCGCGCACCGACGCGGAGCTGGCGGCGGGCATCGCCGCGGAACTGGCCTTCGCCCGCGACGAACTGGTCGCACTGGGGCTCACCGATCGACGCGAGGTGGCGGTATGAGAAGACTTCTGGTGCTGGACGTCGTCGGGTTGACCCCGCGGCTGCTGGCGCACATGCCCCGCCTGCGGGCGGTGGCCGACGGTGGGTTCCGGGCGGAGCTGGGCACCGTGCTGCCGGCGGTGACCTGCTCGGTGCAGTCGACCTTCCTCACCGGGGCCCTCCCCGCCGAGCACGGGATCGTCGGCAACGGGTGGTACTTCCGGGACCTCGGCGAGGTGCTGCTGTGGCGGCAGCACAACGCCCTGGTGGGCGGCGAGAAGCTGTGGACGGCGGCCCGCCGGGCGCGGCCGGGCTACACGGTGGCCAACGTCTGCTGGTGGTACGCGATGGGCGCGGACGTCGACTGGACGGTCACCCCACGGCCGGTGTACCGCGCCGACGGGCGCAAGGAGCCGGACTGCTACACCGACCCGCCGGAGCTGCACGACGCGCTCACCGACCGGCTCGGCACCTTCCCGCTGTTCACCTACTGGGGACCGACGGCCGGCCTGCCCTCCTCGCGGTGGATCTGCCGGGCCGCCGAGCAGATCCTCACCGAGCAGGCACCGGACCTGACCCTGGTGTACGTCCCGCACCTGGACTACGACCTGCAACGTTTCGGGCCCTCGTCGCCCCGGGCCGCCGCCGCGGCGGCCGAACTGGACGGTGTCCTCGCGCCGCTGCTGGACGCCGCGCGGGACCGGAACACGACCGTGGTGGTCCTGTCCGAGTACGGCATCACCGACGTGTCCCGGCCGGTCGACGTGAACCGCCTGCTGCGGTCCGAGGGGCTGCTGCGGGTGCACACACAGGCCGGGATGGAGTACCTGGACCCGTGGACGTCGCGGGCCTTCGCGGTGGCCGACCACCAGGTCGCGCACGTCTACGTCAAGGACCCGGCCGACGTGCCGGCGGTGGCGAAGCTCTGCGCCGGCCTGCCGGGGGTGGCCGAGGTGCTCGACGAGGCCGGCAAGGCCACGCACGGGCTCGACCACCCGCGCGCCGGGGAACTGGTGCTGGTGGCCGAGCCGGACGCCTGGTTCACGTACTACTACTGGCTCGACGACGGCCGGGCACCCGACTTCGCCCGGCTGGTGGAGATCCACCGCAAACCCGGGTACGACCCGGCGGAGCTGTTCTTCGACCCGGCCGCCCCGGGCGCGGCGAAGCGGCGGGCCGCCGTCGCGCTGGCCCGCAAGAAGCTCGGGATGCGCTACCTGATGAGCGCCGTCGGGCTGGACGCCGGGGCCCGGGCGGTGCGTGGTTCGCACGGCCGGTTGCCGGCCGACCCGGCGGACGGCCCGGTGCTGCTCTGCTCCGACGCGTCGGCCGCGCGCGACCGGATCGCCGCCACCGAGGTCAAGGCCCTGCTGCTGCACCTCGCCGGGCTGTCCGACCGCGCCGGCGCCCCGGCGGCGCCCCACCCGACCGGGGAGGCGTCGTGACGGTCACCGCCGAACCGACCGACGTGAGCGGGCTGCGGGCCCGCTTCGACGCGGAGCTGGCCGCGTTCCTCGACCGGCAGGGGCCGGACTGGCCGGACGGCGCCCCCCGGGGCGTGTTCACCGCCCTGAACCGGTTCGTGCTGGCCGGCGGAAAGCGGTTGCGCCCGCTCTTCTGCTACTGGGGCTGGCGCGGCGCCGGCGGGTCGGACGGCAGCCCCATCGTGGTGGCCGCCGCCGCCCTGGAGCTGTTCCACGCGTTCGCGCTGATCCACGACGACATCCTGGACGGCAGTGACCGTCGTCGGGGTGAACCGTCGGTGCACCGGCTCTTCGCGGACCTGCACGCCCGCTCGTCGTGGCGCGGGGACCCCGAGGCGTACGGGCGCAACACCGCGCTGCTCTGCGGTGACCTCTGCGCCGCCTGGTCGGACCAGATGTTCCACGAGTGTGGCCTGAGCGCCGACGCGATCCACCGGGGGTACGCGGTCTTCGCCCTGATGCGGACCGAGGTGATCGCGGGGGAGTACCTGGACCTCGTGTCCGGCGTCGGCGACGGCTCGGTGGCCAGCGCACTGACGGTGATCCGGATGAAGGGCGCCCGCTACACGGTGACCCGGCCGCTCCAGATCGGGGCCACGCTGGCGGGGGCGGCGCCGGAGCTGGTCGCCGCGCTGGCCGAGTTCGGCGATCCGCTCGGTGACGCGTTCCAGCTCCGCGACGACGTCCTCGGCGTCTTCGGGGACCCGGCGGTGACCGGCAAGTCCGTCCTGGACGATCTCCGCGAGGGCAAGCCGACGGTGATGATGGCCCTGGCCCGGGACGCGGCCGACCGGGCGCAGACGGCGCGACTGCGGGAGCTGTTCGGCAACCCGGCGCTGGACGCCGACGGCGCCGCCGAGTTGCGGGGCATCATCGAGAGCACCGGCGCACGGGAGAAGATCGAGCAGATGATCCGCGTACGGGCCGAGGCGGCCCTGGCGGCCCTGGTCGACGCGCCACTGGACGAGTCCGCCCGTGCGGCGCTCACGTCCCTCGCGGCGCAGGCCGTCGACCGTCCTCTCTGAGACCGCTCTCCCGGAACTTTTGCTTCCATAGACAAAAGTTCATGTTGGGCGGCCGGAAGGTATGGACACATCGACGGATGCGACTTAATGTCGTGGCCATCGCAACGGTGTTTCGTCGAGGTGAACCGGCGGCGCGGGAACCCATCGACTGGTGATCTCCGCGTGGCCCGCCGGCCACCGGTCGTCACGGCCGGCCGGGTCGGCACCCGGCAGGCCTGCATCCTCCCGCTACGGCATTCGGCGCGACGGCGCGCGCCCGCCCTGGCAGATCACTCGTCAGGAAGGGACCCCCCCATATGTCCACATCGGACTCCACCACTCCCCACCGCAACCGACGATGGTTCTCCGCCAGCGCCGCGCTGGTCCTGGCCGCCGCTGCCGGCACGGTCGCCCTCGGCGCCGGGCCCGCCGCACTGGGCGGGCCCACGGCCGCCTCCGCCCACCCCATCGTGGGCACCGACTTCCAGCAGGTCACTCTCGCCAAGGGGGCCGCCGAGGTCGGCGAGCCCATGACCATCGCGGTGCTCCCGGACCGCTCGGTCGTGCACACCGCCCGCAACGGCACGGTGCGCCGGACCGACTCCGCCGGCAACACCTCCGTCATCGGCACCCTGGCCGTCTACACCCACGACGAGGAGGGGCTCCAGGGCGTCGGGGTCGACCCGAACTTCGCCACCAACCGGCACATCTACCTCTACTACGCGCCGCCGCTGTCCACGCCGTCCGGCGACGCGCCCGCGACGGGCAGCGACTTCTCCGCCTGGGACGGCGTCAACCGGCTGTCCCGGTTCACGCTCAACGCCGACTTCACCATCAACACCGGCAGCAAGGTCGACGTCCTGGACGTCCCGGCCAGCCGGGGCATCTGCTGCCACGTCGGCGGTGACATCGACTTCGACGCGGCCGGCAACCTGTACCTGTCGACCGGTGACGACACGAACCCGTTCGACTCCGCCGGGTACGCCCCGATCGACGAGCGGACCAACCGCAACCCCGCGTACGACGCGCAGCGCAGTGCCGCCAACACCAACGACCTGCGCGGCAAGATCCTCCGGATCAAGGTCAACGCGAACGGGACGTACTCGATCCCGGCCGGCAACATGTTCGTCGACTCGGACCCGAAGACCCGGCCCGAGATCTACGCGATGGGCTTCCGCAACCCGTTCCGGATGAGCGTGGACAAGGCCACCGGCATCGTCTACGTCGGTGACTACGGGCCGGACGCCGGCACCACCACCAGCCGTGGCCCCAGCGGTCAGGTCGAGTTCAACCGGGTCACCGGGCCCGGCAACTACGGCTGGCCGTACTGCACCGGGACCAACACCGCGAACGAGACGTACGCCGAGTGGGACTTCGCCGCCGGGACGGCCGGCGCGAAGTACAACTGCACCGGCGGCCCGATCAACAACTCGTTCCGCAACACCGGCCTGACCACCCTGCCGGGGGCGAAGGCGGCCTGGATCCGGTACGCCGGTGACGCCGGCAGCCCGCCCGAGTTCGGCGGCGGCTCCGAGTCGCCGATGGCCGGCCCGGTCTACCGGTACAGCGCGTCGAACCCGTCCACCACGAAGTTCCCGCAGGGCTTCGACGGGCAGTTCTTCGCCGGCGAGCTGGGGCGCGGCTGGGTCAAGCCGATCCACCTCAACGCCGACGGCTCACCGGGCACCATCGAGACGTTCCCCTGGAACGGCAAGCAGGTCATGGACATGGCGTTCGGCCCGGACGGCGCGCTCTACGTCCTGGACTACGGCACCGGCTACTTCAACGGCGACGCCAACTCCGCCCTCTACCGCTACGACTACATCGGCGGCGGCAACGCGGCACCGACGGCGGTCGCGGCGGCGGACAAGACCTCCGGCGCGGCCCCGTTGACCGTGAACTTCTCCTCGGCCGGGTCGTCGGACCCGGAGGGTGGCGCGCTGACGTACTCGTGGAACTTCGGCGACGGCACCACCTCGACGGCGGCCAACCCGAGCAAGACGTACACCGCCAACGGCACGTACACCGTCACGCTGACCGTCAGGGACCCGCAGAACGCCACCGGTACGGCGAACGTGCAGATCGGCGTCGGCAACACCGCGCCCACGGTGACCATCACCAGCCCCGGCAACGGCCAGTTGTTCAGCTACGGGGACACCGTGCCGTTCAGCATCACGGTGACCGACCCGGAGGACGGCACCATCGACTGCACCAAGGTCAAGATGACGTACGTGCTGGGGCACGACAGCCACGGCCACCAGATCACCTCGAAGCAGGGCTGCTCCGGGTCGATCACGATCCCGGTCGACGGTGAGCACGACGACGCGGCGAACATCTTCGCCATCTTCGACGCCGAGTACACCGACGCGGGTGGGCTGACCACCCACAAGCAGCACACCCTCCAGCCGAAGAAGCGGCAGGCGGAGCACTACAAGACCTCCTCGGGCATCCAGCAGTACAGCAAGGCGACGGCCGAGGGCGGCAAGACCGTCGGCAGCATCGACAACGGCGACTGGATCGCGTTCGAGCCGTACCGGATCAACAACGCGACCTCGTTCACCGCCCGGGTCTCCTCCGGCGGCGCCGGCGGCACCCTCCAGGTCCGCGCCGGCTCGGCCACCGGGACCGTGCTCGGCTCGGCCACCGTGCCGGTCACCGGCTCCTGGGAGACCTTCCAGAACGTCACCGGCACCATCTCCAGCCCGCCGGCCGGCACCACCACGCTCTACCTGACCTTCGCCGGTGGCGCCGGGGCGCTCTTCGACGTCGACTCGTTCACCTTCACCACCGGCTCCTCGGGTGGCGGGACCGGGCCGATCGTCGGGCTCGCCGGCAAGTGCCTCGACGTCCGCAACGCGGCGACCACCGACGGTACGCAGATCCAGATCTACACCTGCAACGGCACCTCCGCGCAGACGTGGACGGTGACGCCGAACTCGACGGTCAAGGCGCTGGGCAAGTGCCTCGACATCTCGGGCGGGGCGTCGGCCGACGGTACGAAGATCCAGCTGTGGACGTGCAACGGGACCGGCGCGCAGAACTGGTCGGCGCAGGCCGACGGCACGCTGAAGAACCCGCAGTCGGGCAAGTGCCTGGACGTCTCGGGCAACAACTCCGCCGACGGCACCGCGGTGCACCTGTGGACCTGCCACACCGGCGCCAACCAGAAGTGGACCCTGCCATGAGAATCCTCCGATCCGTGATCGGCGTGGCCACCGCCGCCCTCGCCGTGCTGGCCTGCACCACCCCGGCCACTCCGGCCAGTGCTGCCGACGCCGCCTACGACGTGCTGGTCTTCTCGAAGACCGCCGGCTTCCGCCACGACTCCATCGCGGTGGGCACCCAGGCCGTCCGGGACCTGGGTGCGGCGAACAACTTCACCGTCACCGCCACCGAGGACGCCGCCGCCTTCACCACCGGCAACCTCGCCCAGTACGAGGCGGTGATCTTCCTCAACACCACCGGTGACGTGCTCAACGCCACCCAGCAGACCGCCTTCGAGTCGTACATCGGCTCCGGCGGAGGCTACGTCGGTGTGCACTCCGCCGCCGACACCGAGTACAACTGGTCGTTCTACGGCAACCTGGTCGGGGCGTACTTCGCCTCGCACCCGGCGATCCAGCAGGCGAACGTCAAGGTGGAGAACCGGGCGCACGCGGCCACCGCCCACCTGCCGCAGACCTGGACCCGCACCGACGAGTGGTACAACTACACCACCAACGCCCGCTCCACCGCCCGCGTCCTGGCCACCCTCGACGAGGGCTCGTACTCGGGCGGCTCGATGGGCGCCGACCATCCGCACGCGTGGTGCAAGACCTACAGCGGCGGCCGGGCCTTCTACACCGGCGGCGGGCACACCCAGGCGTCGTACGCCGACTCGGCGTTCCGCGCGCACCTGCTCGGCGGCATCCGGTACGCGGCCGGCCGCACGAAGGCCGACTGCCGGGCGGAGACCGGCTACACCGCCCTCTACAACGGCTCGACCACCGGCTGGTCGCAGGCCGGGCCGGGCAGCTTCACCAACTCCGACGCCACGCTGACCTCCGTCGGTGGGCTCGGCATGCTCTGGTACAGCGCGAAGGAGTTCACCAACTACTCGCTCAAGCTGGACTGGAAGCTGGCCGGGGACGGCAACTCGGGCGTCTTCATCGGCTTCCCGCCGTCGAGCGACCCCTGGTCGGCGGTGAACAACGGCTACGAGATCCAGATCGACGCCACCGACGCCGCCGACCGCACCACCGGCGCCGTCTACACCTTCAAGTCCGCCGACATCGCCGCCCGGGACGCGGCGCTCAACCCGCCGGGGGAGTGGAACACCTACGAGCTGCTCGTCGAGGGTGAGCGGCTCCAGGTCTTCCTGAACGGGTCGAAGATCAACGACTTCACCAACACCAACCCGGCACGGTCGCTGGCCGGCCACATCGGCATCCAGAACCACGGCAACGGCGACGACGCGTCGTTCCGCAACATCCGGATCAAGGAGCTGGGCACCACCCCGCCGCCGACCGGGAACACCACGATCCAGGCCGAGTCGTTCAGCTCGCAGAGCGGGGTCACCCCGTTCACCAAGGCCGGTGCGAACGGCGGTCAGACCCTCGGCTACATCGACCCGGGTGACTGGGCCGCGTACAACGGTGTCTCGCTGACCGGCGTCACCTCGTTCAAGGCGCGGATCGTCTCCGGCGGGCCGGGCGGCACGATCCAGGTGCGGACCGGCTCGACCACCGGCACCGTGCTCGGCTCGGTCGCGGTGCCCAACACCGGTAGCTGGACCACCTTCGCCGACGTCACGACGAACCTGTCCAACGTCCCGTCGGGCACCCAGAACCTCTACCTCACCTTCACCGGCTCGGGTACGGGGCTCTTCGACGTGGACGACTTCACCCTGGTGAAGGGGACCGGTGGCACCCCGGGCACCGGCCCGATCAAGGGCCTGGCCGGCAAGTGCCTGGACGTGCGCAGCAGTGGCACGGCCGACGGCACGCAGATCCAGATCTACACCTGCAACGGCTCGGGCGCGCAGACGTGGACGGTGACGCCGAACTCGACGATCAAGGCCCTCAACAAGTGCCTCGACGTCTCCGGCGGCGGGTCGGCCGACGGCACCAAGATCCAACTGTGGACCTGCAACGGCTCGGGTGCCCAGAACTGGTCGGCGCAGGCCGACGGCACACTGAAGAACCCGCAGTCGGGCAAGTGCCTGGACGTGTCGGGCAACAACTCCGCCGACGGCACCGCGGTGCACCTGTGGAGCTGCCACACCGGCGCCAACCAGAAGTGGATCCTGCCCTGACCTGAGGCCACCGGTCGACTCGGCCTCCTCCCACCCACGGGGCCCCTGCCACGGCAGGGGCCCCGTGCTGTCGTGCTCCGGCCGCGACGACGCCCGAGCGCCTGATGTCTCTGTGACATGAATATGTCCCACAGACATCAGGCCGCCACGACTCCCACCGCCCCGCGCGCGACCCGCCGGAGGCGGCCAGCCGATCTCCGCCAGGGGCGGGGTGATCGCGGGTGGGAGCGGTCGGCGGCGAGGCCGCTGCCGTACCTTGACCGCATGGGACGCCTCGCGGAGTGGCGTCGGGTGGCACGGGCGCACCCGACCGGCGGTGACGCCGTGCTGGCCGCGCTGCTCTTCCTGGTCAGCCTGCTGCCGGTGGACCCGCCGGGCGGGCCGCCCCGCGATCCGCTGGGCGTCGGCGCGGTGCTCATCGCCCTGGCCGCCTGCGCCGCACTGGTGCTGCGCCGCCGGTACCCGCTGCCGGTGCTCGCGGCGGTCACCGTCACGGCGGCCGTGTCGATCCTGGTGGAGCAGGCCCGGGGACCGTTCGTGCTGTCGGTGGCGCTGGCCGCGTACACCGTCGCCACCCGGACCGACCGGCGGACCGCCGCCGTGGCCGGCGCGGTCAGCGCGGTCGTGGTCGGCGCGGCGGCCGTGGTCACGCTCGGTGTCTCCTGGGTGGACCCGGCGGTGGTGGTGCTGCTGCTCTGGTTCGGCGTCGCCGTGGCGGCCGGTGACGCCGTGCGCAGCCGGCGGGCGTACGTGGCGGTGCTGGAGGAGCGGGCCCTTCGCGCCGAGCAGACCCGCGAGGAGGAGGCCCGCCGCCGCGTGGCCGAGGAGCGGCTGCGCATCGCCCGCGAGCTGCACGACGTGGTCGCCCACCACATCGCCCTGATCAACGTGCAGGCCGGGGTGGCCGGCCACCTCCTGCGCGGGCAGCCGGACGCGGCCGAGGAGGCGCTCGGGCACGTCCGCGCGGCCAGCCGCACCGTGCTGGACGAGCTGACCACCGTGCTCGGGGTGCTGCGCCGCGACGAGGAGACCGACGCGCCGGTCGAGCCGGCGCCGAGCCTGAACCGGTTGGACGCGCTGGTGGAGGGCTTCGCCACCGGGCAGCCGGTGCGCTGGACCGTGGCCGGGCAGCCCCGGCCGCTGCCCACGGCGGTGGACGTGGCCGCGTACCGGATCATCCAGGAGTCCCTGACCAACGCCCACAAGCACGCGCCGGGCGCGGCCGTCGCGGTCCGCCTGCGCTACGACGCCGCCGGCCTCACCATCGAGGTACGTGACGACGGTGCCGGCTCGCCGCCGCCGGCACCCGACGGGCCCGGGAGCACGCCGGGTGCCGGCATGGGTCTGCTCGGCATGCGGGAGCGGGCCGAGTCGGTCGGCGGCACCTTCACCGCCGGGCCGCGACCCGACGGCGGTTTTCTGGTACGCGCGGACCTGCCCGCGCCCGAGGAGGCGGCCGAGTGACGATCCGGGTGCTGTTGGCCGACGACCAGAAGCTGCTCCGCGCCGGGTTCCGGGTGCTCGTCGACTCCGCGCCCGACCTGACCGTGGTCGGCGAGGCGGCGACCGGGCGGGAGGCGGTCGACCAGCTCCGCGCGACGCCTGTCGACGTGGTGCTGATGGACATCCGGATGCCCGAGCTGGACGGGCTCGCCGCCACCCGGGAGATCACCGCCGATCCGGCCCTGGCCGGCGTACGGGTGCTGATCCTGACCACGTTCGAGGTGGACGAGTACGTCTTCGAGGCGCTGCGGGCCGGTGCCAGCGGCTTCCTCGGCAAGGGCGTCGATCCGGCCGAGCTGCTGGACGCCATCCGTACCGTCGCCGCCGGCGACGCCCTGTTGTCACCGAAGGCCACCCGTGGGCTGATCGCCCGGTTCCTGACGCAGCCCGAGCCGGACGCGCAGGCCACCCCCGAGCAGTTGCGGGTGCTCACCGAGCGGGAGCGGGAGGTCGTCACGCTGGTCGCCACCGGCCTGTCCAACGAGCAGATCGCCGAGCGGCTGGTGGTCTCCCCGCTGACCGCGAAGACCCACGTGAACCGGGCGATGGCGAAGCTCGGCGCGCGGGACCGGGCGCAGCTCGTCGTGATCGCGTACCAGAGCGGTCTGGTCCAGCCGCGGTAGGGGAGGCATCCGCCTACCGCGTCCGCGGTACGTCCAGGTGTCCGCCGCTGGCCGACGCGGGGGCCCGAGTACGCGGGCGATCGTTGGTCGCATGATCGATGTGACCAACCTGAGCAAGCGCTACGTCGACAAGGTCGCCGTCGACGACCTGACCTTCCAGGTGCGACCGGGCCTCGTCACCGGGTTCCTCGGACCGAACGGCGCCGGCAAGTCCACCACCATGCGGATGATCCTCGGCCTCGACACGCCCACCTCGGGCAGCGTCACCGTGGGCGGTCGCCGGTACGCCGACCACGCCGCCCCGCTGCGGGAGATCGGCGCGCTGCTGGAGGCGAAGGCCGTGCACACCGGCCGTACCGCCCGCAACCACCTGCTCGCCATGGCCGCCACCCACGGCATCGGCCGCCGCCGCGTCGACGAGGTGATCGACCTGGTCGGCCTGCACGAGGTGGCCGACAAGCGGGCCGGCGGATTCTCCCTCGGCATGGGCCAGCGACTCGGCATCGCCGCCGCGCTGCTCGGCGACCCGAAGGTCGTGATGCTCGACGAGCCGGTCAACGGCCTCGACCCGGACGGCATCCGCTGGATCCGGGACCTGCTCCGGGGCCTCGCCGCCGAGGGCCGGACGGTCTTCGTGTCGTCGCACCTGATGAGCGAGATGGCGATGACCGCCGAGCACCTGATCGTGATCGGCCGGGGCCGGCTCATCGCCGACGTGTCCGTCGCCGAGTTCGTCGCGCAGGCCGCGCACGACACCGTACGCGTCCGCTCGCCGCAGGCGACAACGCTGCGCGACCTGCTGGTCGGCCCGGACGTGACGGTGACCGGCGGCGAACCCGGCCTGCTGGAGGTCACCGGGCTGACCCGGGAGCAGGTCGGCGACCGGGCCGCCGCCGCCGGCCTCACCCTGCACGAGTTGTCCTCCCAGCAGACCTCGCTGGAGGAGGCGTTCATGACGTTGACCCGCGACGCGGTCGAGTACACCGCCGAGCCCACCGCTGCCGGAAGGACCGCCCGATGAGCACCGAAACCCTGACCCGAGCCACCGACACCGTCCCTGCCGACGCGAAGGTCACCCCCGCGCGGGTGGTACGCGCCGAGTGGATCAAGTTCCGTTCGTTGCGCTCGTCGGTGATCATGCTGATCGCCACCGTCGCCCTGCTCGCCGGGCTCGGCCTGGCCTTCTCCGCCGTGCTGGCGGACAACCCGCCGCAGCCCGGCACGCCGGCACCGCCCGGCGGCCCCTCCTCGCTCGACCCGCTGGGCGCGAGTCTCGGCGGCGTCAACCTCGCCCAGTTGCTGGTCGGCACCCTCGGGGTGCTGCTGGTCGCGGGCGAGTACTCCACCGGGATGATCCGTTCCTCGCTGGCCGCGGTGCCGAAGCGCTGGCCCGTGCTCGTCGGGAAGATCGCCGTCCTCGCCGGTGTCTCCCTCGCGGTGCTGGTGCCGACCGCCCTGCTGACCTTCCTCGGCGCGCAGGGCATCCTCGGCGACGAGGGCATCTCCCTCGGCGACGACGGGGTGCTGCGGTCGGTGCTCGGCGCGGCGTTCTACCTGGCCGGCGTCGGCGTGCTCGGGATGGCCGTGGGCGCGCTGCTGCGTAACACCGCCGGGGCGATCACCACCGTGGTGGCGCTGCTCCTCGTCGTGCCCGGCGTGATCTCACTGCTGCCGGAGAGCGTCTCCGACGCGGTCTCGCCGTACCTGCCCTCCAACGCCGGCGAGGCGTTCATGTCCATCTCGTCCAACCCGGACCTGCTCTCCCCGGGTGCCGGGGCGGCGGTGTTCGTGGGCTGGCTGGTGGTCCTCGTCGGCGCCGCCACCGTGCTCCTGCGCCGCCGCGACGCCTGACCGGAGGGGGCCTTCCGCTGTGCGCCCCGGCGGAAATAGAGTGGGGGCGGCGACCGAGCAGGTGGCCGGTGACCCGGCGGGAGGCGCAACCCGTCGGGCCCAGGTGCGTATCCCCGTGCCCACCGGTCCGTGCCCGTCCGCCGCCGCACCGGCTCGGCCGGTCATCCCTCGCCCCGGTCCCGCACTACGGAATCCCCATCACGACAGGGGAGAAGGACAATGGCGCGACCCATCACGCTCTTCACCGGCCAGTGGGCCGATCTACCGTTCGACGAGGTCTGCCGGCTCGCCTCCGAGTGGGGCTACGACGGTCTGGAGATCGCCTGCTGGGGCGACCACTTCGAGGTCGACAAGGCGCTGGCCGACGACTCGTACGTCGACCGCAAGCGGGAGACCCTCGCGAAGCACAACCTCCAGGTCTTCACGATCTCCAACCACCTCGTCGGCCAGGCGGTCTGCGACCACCCCATCGACGAGCGGCACCAGGACATCCTCCCGGCCCGGATCTGGGGCGACGGCGAGCCCGAGGGCGTACGCCGGCGGGCCGCCGAGGAGATCAAGGACACCGCCCGCGCGGCGGCGAAGCTCGGGGTGAAGACGGTCGTCGGCTTCACCGGCTCGTCGATCTGGCACACCCTCGCCATGTTCCCGCCGGTGCCACCGTCGATGATCGAGCGCGGCTACCAGGACTTCGCCGACCGGTGGAACCCGATCCTCGACGTCTTCGACGAGGTGGGCGTGCGGTTCGCCCACGAGGTGCACCCGAGCGAGATCGCATACGACTACTGGACGACGAAGCGCACCCTGGAGGCGATCGGTCACCGGCCGGCGTTCGGGCTCAACTGGGACCCGTCGCACTTTGTCTGGCAGGAGCTGGACCCGGTGAACTTCATCTTCGACTTCGCCGACCGGATCTACCACGTCGACTGCAAGGACGCGAAGGTGCGCACCGGGGACGGCCGGCGCGGCCGGCTCTCCTCGCACCTGCCCTGGGCCGACCTGCGGCGGGGCTGGGACTTCGTGTCCACCGGCCACGGCGACGTGCCCTGGGAGGACTGCTTCCGCGCGTTGAACGCGATCGGCTACGACGGCCCGATCTCCATCGAGTGGGAGGACGCCGGGATGGACCGCCTCGTCGGGGCGCCGGAGGCGTTGCAGTTCGTCCGCCGGCTCGCCTTCGACGCACCCTCGGCGGCCTTCGACGCCGCGTTCAGCAGCAGCAAGGACTGAGGTGCCGCGGCCGGCCGGGGCTCGACTCCGGCCGGCCCCGGCTCAGCCCGCCGTGAAGGCGTGGTCGCTGATCAGCCGGGCGGCGCCGACCACCGTCGCCCGCTCGTTCAGGTCCGACAGGACGATCGACATCGTGCCGGTCGCCAAGGGCGCCGACCGGCGGTAGACGAGGGCGCGGACCTCGGCGAGCAGCGCGTGGCCGAGTCCGGCCGGCGCACCGCCGATGATCACGATCGCGGGGTTGACGAAGCTCACCAGCCCGACCAGCACCTGGCCGAGCCGCCGTCCCGCCTCGCGGACCACGCCGTGGGCGGCCGGGTCACCCGCGCCGGCCGCCGCCGCGAGGTCGGCCACGGTCAGGGTGCCGGCCTCGTCGAACCGGGCGGCCAGCGCGGGGGAGCGGCCCGCGTCCGCCGCCGCCAGCGCCGCGCCGATCAGGCCGCTGTCGCCGCAGTACGCCTGGAGGCAGCCGACCTCGCCGCACACGCACGTCGGGCCGTCCTCGGTCAGGCGCAGGTGCGCGATGTCGCCGGCGCTGCCCGTGGCGCCCCGGTGCAGGCCGCCACCGAGCACCAGGCCACAGCCGACAGCGGCGCCGAGCCGCAGGTAGAGGAAGTCGTCGAAGGTGCGACCCACGCCGGCGTGCCGTTCGCCGAGGGCGCCGACGTTGGCGTCGTCGTCGACCAGCGTGGGAGTGCCCAGCTCGGCGGCGATGGTGTCGCGCACCGGGAACCGGTGCCAGCCGGGCAGCAGCGGCGGCGAGATCGGCATGCCCTCCCGGACGTCCACCGGCCCGGGCAGGGCCACGCCGACGCCGGTGAGCCGGCCGAGCCCCAGCTCGGCCCGGAGCTTGGCGATCAGCTCGACCGCGCGCCGGACCACGGGCTCCGGTCCCTGCCGTACGTCGACGGGTTCCCGCAGCTCGGCGAGCGGGGTCAGCTCCCCGTCGGTGACGGTGACGACGAGGTCCCGCGTACCGACGACGACGCCGGCGAAGCGCACCCCGCGCCCCAGGCGCAACAGCGACGAGCGCCGGCCGCCGCGGGACGCGGCGGGACCGGCGGCCTCCACCAGGCCGGCCTCGACGAGCCGCTCCACCTCGGCGGCGAGCCGTGCACGGGGCAGACCCAGCACGTCGCCCAGCTCCACCCGTGAGCGGGGGCCGTCGTCGCGCAGCAGCGTGACCAGGCGCGCCTGGTCCGTGGTCTCCGGCCGGACCGACACCATCGCCATCACCTCCCGGCCGCGAGTCTGCCACGGCGGTGTTTCCCCCGCGTAGCGAACGGGGCCACGCCCGGTGAACCCGGACGTGGCCCCGCGACGGTCGGGTCCGTCAGCCCCGCAGACCCGACATGTGCTGGAAGCTCACCTCGGCGTAGCGCAGCGACCGGCCCGGGTCGGCGGCGCCGCCCGGTGCGTTGTCCTGTTCCCACATCGGGTTGTGGTAGCCCTTCGCGCCCATGTTGGCGAAGAAGCCGCCGTAGTCGATGTCGCCCTGGCCGAGCGGCACCATGTCGTACCCGTTGGTGGTCGCCGGGTTGAACGCGCCGTCCTTGGCGTGGAACAGCGGGAACCGGATCGGCTGGGCCGCCACCGTGGCCAGCGGGTCGAAGACGTCGGTCTGCGGCACGCCGTCCGGGTCGACGTAGGTGTGCCACCGGTGCCGGGCCACGTGCGCCCAGAAGATGTCCATCTCGAACCACACCCACTCCGGGTTGGTGAGGCCGATGAAGTACTCCAGCTTCCGGACGCCGGAGGACCGGGTCGGGCGGCCCAGCGCGTCCAGCGGCCCGCTGTCGAGCAGGAAGTTGTACGCCGCGTCGTGGTTGTGCGTGTAGAGCTTCAGCCCGCGGGCGGCGGCCATCTCGCCGAAGGTGTTCCACCGGTCGGCGGCGGCGTCCCAGTCGGTCTTGTAGTTGCTGTTCGTCGGGTCGCTACCGGTGCCGACGTGCGTCATGCCGAGGATCTCGGCGGTGTCGAGCGTCCGCTCGAACGCGGCGATCGTGTCCGGCGTGACGGAGCCCGGGATGGAGGCGTGCGAGCCGTTGGCGCGCAGCCCGTTGTCGTCCAGGATCTTGCGGATCTCCGCGGGGGTGATCTGCCGGCCCAGGATGCCGACGTTCTGGTTGTAGCCGGCGAACTCGACCTCCTTGTAGCCGATCTCGGCGAGTCGGGCGAGGACCCGCTCGAACCCGTACGGCACCCCGGTGGCGTCCGGGGCGGCGCTGATCCGGTCCCGGACGCTGTAGAGGATGATGCCGCGCTTGCCGGTCGGGACGAGCAGGCCGTTGCCGTCCGCGCCGGCGGCCGGGGTCCAGCCGGCGGCGCCGACCGCCGCCGCGCCGGCGACGCCGGCCAGGGCGCCGAGCATCCGGCGCCGGCTCATTCCGTGCTGACTGTCGTTCATCTGATGCCTCTCTCGGTGCTGGTGCGGGTGGTGCGGAGCGGGGCCACCGGGGTGGTGACCCCGAGGTTGTCCGGCCGGGCCGCCGGTGCGGCGGCCCGGCCGGTGGTCCGTCAGGGGGTGACGCCGACGCCCTGACCGCTGAACTCGACCCAGTTGAGGTTGCCGAAGCCGCTGGTCGGGCCGCCGGGAACGGTGGCGAAGACCAGGTAGAGCCGGTGCGGGCCTCCGGGGTCGCTGATCGGCACGGTGGTGCTGGTGAAGGCGTTGTTGCCGGTGGTCGCGTTGACCGTGGCGGTGGTCAGCAGCGGACCGGTCGGCGAGTCCAGCCGCAGCTGGACGGCGAACCGGGGCTGCCCGGCGGTCGCCGCGTTGCCGCCGGACGTCCGGAGCGTCACCGACCCCATGTTGCGCAGGTCGACCGTGTTGTTGATCGCGATCCAGTCGCCCGGGTCGAGGCTGCCCCGTTGCTGCCCGCCGCCGGTGTCGGCGCTGGTGCCGACGGTGGTGCCGGACTCGTCGCGGGCGAACTCCACCTGCTGCCGCTTGTCCTGGATGATCTGCTGGTCCACCGTCGTCAGCGCCGGTTGTCCGTTGGCGCCGCCGTCGGTGTACGAGGCGCTGACCACCCCGTAGATGTAGCCGCCGTGGGAGGCGTCGTCCGGGTCCGTGGGCAGGACGCCCGAGCACCCGAACTGGTTGGCCTCACCGTGCCCGTGCTCGTCGTGGCCGAGCACGAAGGTGACCTCCACCTTGGCGCAGTCGACCGGCCCGTCCTCGGGGTCGGTGACCGTGACCGTCCAGGGGATGTCGTCGCCCCAGCTGAAGAAGCCGCCCTCGGCGGGGGTGTGCACGGTCACCGTGGGAGCGGTGTTGCCGACCGTGATGGTGGTGTTCGCCGACGCGCTCTTGCCGCTGGAGTCGGTCACCGTCAGCCGTGCGGTGTAGACGCCGTTGGCGGTGTAGGTGTGCGTCGGGTTCGGGTCGACGGAGTCGGTGGTGCCGTTGCCGTCGAAGTCCCAGGCGAACGAGATGGAGTCCGCCGGGTCCGGGTCCTTCGAGCCCTCACTGGAGAACGCCACCGTCAGCGGCGCAATGCCGTTGGTCGGCGTCGCCGTGAGCACCGCGTTGGGCGCTCGCAGCCCCTTGACGTAGCTGAACTTCAGCATCGCCGCGTCCGGGTTGACGTTGAAGAAACCGTCGCCGTACGTCAGCAGGTAGAAGTTGCCGTCCGCGCCCCACCGCATGTCCATCGGGTTGTCGCACAGGAAGGGCTTGGTGGGCGAGGTGGGCGCCTGCCCGCAGTTCAACACGTTATTGATCTTGAGGATGTCGCCCTGCGAGTCGAGCCGGACCTCCTTCAGGGTGTCCCGGGTGAACTCACCGAAGAAGATCGCGCCGTCGAAGTACGCGGGGAACTTCGTCTCCGACCTCAGCTCCGGGTCGTAGTCGTAGCGCGCCGCGCCGTGCGGTCCGACACCGCCGGTGCCGAGTTCCGGGAAGAGCACCGGGCAGGTCTGCGTCGGTGTGGACAGGTAGGACTCCGGGCACGGGGTGGGTGCCTGGAAGGAGTACCACAGTTCGGACTTCTCCACCGCCGGCAGGGCGGTCAGCCCGGTGTTGTGCCGCGAGGTGTTCCGCGGCGCCGCGCAGTCGAAGGGCGCGACCGGCGAGATCGGGCTGGTCGTCCAGTTCATCTCGATGTACGGCAGGTTCGGCTGCACGCACATCGGCCAGCCGTAGTTGGCCGGCTTGTCGACGACCATCATCCGGCCGGTACCAGCGGGGCCACGGCCCACCGCCGCGGTGGACGAGTCGGGGGAGTAGTCGGTGACGTAGGCGACGTCGTTCTTGTCCAGGGTGATGCGGAACGGGTTCCGCAGGCCCATCGCGTAGATCTCCGGCCGGGTCTTCTCCGTACCGGCCGGGTAGAGGTTGCCCTCCGGAACCGTGTACGACCCGTCCTCGCCCACGGTGATCCGCAGGACCTTGCCCCGCAGGTCGTTGGTGTTGGTGGAGCTGCGCCGGGCGTCGGCGAACGGCGCCTGGTACACGCCGGTCGCGCTGACCGAGTCGTTGTGCGGCGAGAAGCCACCGGAGCCGCCCGCGCCCGACGGGGTGTCGTCGCCGGTGACCAGCCAGAGGTTGTTCTTCGAGTCGAAGGCGATGTCGCCGGCCACGTGGCAGCAGGCGCCCCGGTCCACCGGCACCTGGAGGATCTTCTGCTCCGAGGCCAGGTCGAGCGACGGCGTCTCCCCGTCGACGAACTTGTACCGGGACAGCTGGAAGTACCCCTTCCACCGGTCCCACGTGGTCGGGTCGGTGCTGGTGGTCGGCGCGCCTCCGGTGGGGGTGTCCAGCGGGGGCGCGTAGTAGAGGTAGACCCACCGGTTGGTGGCGAAGTCCCGGTCGATCGCCGGGCCGTACATGCCGTCCTCGCTGTGGGTGTAGACCGGGATCTGCGCCAGCACGGTGGTCCGGTTGCTCTCCGGGTCGTGCAGGCGTACGCCGCCACGCCGGTCGGTCTGGAGCACCCGTCCGTCGGGGAGCACGTCGAAGCCGATCGGCTCGTTGACGTTGGGCTGGGCCCCGACAACCGTCATCTGGTAGTTGGCGAGCACGGTCGCGCCGCAGTCGCCGTCGGTCACCCCGGCCGCCCACTGGATCGCCCCACCGAGGTGGGCGCGCAGGTCGGTGCCGGAGAAGCTGTCCGGAGTGGCACCGAGACCCGTGTAGAACGACCGGCCGCCCTGGTAGTCCTTGCACCAGGTGACCGGGTGGTCGAAGCCCATCGACCCGCCGGCGTACGTCTTCTCGTCCACCGTGGCCAGCACGTGCGAGACGCCCCGAACGTTGGTGGTGTAGTTGTACCAGCGGTCCGTGTGCCGCCACCGCTCCGGCAGGTTCGCCGAGGCGGGGTGCACCCGGTCGGCGACGGTGACGGTGGCCGGGGCCGCCGCCGTGGCGGCCCCGCTCGCCCGGGCGCCGAGCACGTTGTCCAGGAAGGACCAGCCGGGTTCGGCCTCGATCGCCGAGTGGACGGCGACGAAGCCGCCTCCGTCACGGTAGTACCGCTCGAACGCGGCCTGCTGGGTGTCGTTGAGGACGTCGCCAGCGGTGTTGAGGAACACCACGGCGCGGAACTGCTTGAGGTGGGGCGCGTCGAACTTGCGGGCGTCGTCGGTCACTTCGACGGTGAAGCGACGCTCGCCGCCGAGTTGCCGGATCGCCTCGACCCCGGCGTCGGTCGCGGTGTGGCTGCCACCGGCGGATCGGGTGAAGACGAGGACCTTGTACTCGATGCCGTTACTGACTGGGGCGGGAGCGGTCAGGGGCGCGGCGGCGCTCGCCAGCGTGGAAATCGGTGGGGCACCGGCCGCGACGAGCGTCGCGCCGAGCAGGGTGAGGACACTGAGGTGGGTGGCGGCCCTTCGGCCGATTGGTCTGCGCATCGAACCTCGCTCTGGTCGGGCGCTGTCCGCCTCGACGGTTGTCGTCGAGGAGGTCACGGGACGTACCAAGAGCCTGGCCAGGTTCTATGCAGGACGATATTTGCGGACGGGAGCAAAGAGAAGACTTTGGAGGCAGAAGTTTCCGCCGGATCGTGCGAACTTTCGCTTCGATCTGGCGAAAGTGGTCCGACAAGGGCGTACACATGCCAGCGGGCCGGTCACCCGAGGGTGACCGGCCCGCTCAGTGGTGCGGTGGATCAGACGCCGCTGGTGCCCGAGCTGGACGGCTTGCTGTTGCGAGGCGTGGTGGTGGCCGACGGAGTGCCCGAGGCCGAGCTCGAGCCCGACTTTGCGCCGACGGTGGCCGGCGTGCCGGCGAACGCGTCGTCGGCGGCGGTCAGCTCCTGCTTCTGGCCGTTGCCGGTGCCGGTGCCCAGCTTCTCACCCAGCTTCGACTGGCTGACCTTGTCCTTGCCCTCGCTGTAGAGCCGGGTCGCCTGGGCCTGCGCGACACCCGCCGCCTCCTGGACGGTCGGGTGGTCGAGCACCTTGCGGCCCCGGATCACCAACTCCTCGTACTTCTCCCGACCGGCACGGGCGCCCAGGACGAATCCCGCAGCCAGCCCGCCAAGAAACATGATCTTTCCGCGCATGGCGGCTCCTCTCGTACCTGACGCGCCGTCGGCCCCCGCATACCCGGCCGGGGTCGACCAATTCGCGCCTGCGTCCTCTGTCGGCAGCTAACTACCCATCCTGCTCTCTGCTCATGCCTCCCTGTGCCGTGATGGCGATTTGTCTGCTTTATTCTGGTGATCGTGGCGTCTGTTCGGGTGGGTAACCCCCTGGACCGCCGCCCGGGGGAGTCCTGTACTCTTGTCCCCGTCGCACGGCGAAGGAGATCCTTCCGGCGGGCGGCAGCACGATCCCCCGTAGCTCAATTGGCAGAGCAGCCGGCTGTTAACCGGCAGGTTTTTGGTTCGAGTCCAAACGGGGGAGCTTCTCCACCAGACGCCCGTCGGCATGCCGGCGGGCGTTCGCCGTCTTCCCGGCCCGGCCCCTCCGCGCGCGTTCCGCTTGGACGGCCGCACATCCGCCATGCGTTAACAAGGGGCCCTTCCTCTGCGAAATGCGTTAAGAGGGGGCCCTTCCTTCCGCTTGGCCGGCAGGATGGGCGATGTCGACTTAGACTCCCGCTGCGTCGATTGATGCGTCGTTTCAGGGTGGGATGCGGATGTCCGGAAGAGGTGGCCGGGGCAGGGTCACGCTGGTCGCGGTGGCCGTCGTGCTCGCCTGGCTGGTCATCGGCGGGGTGGCCGGGCCGTTCGCCGGCCGGCTGAGCGAGGTGGCGACCAACGACAACGCCTCCTTCCTCCCCACCGATGCCGAGGCGACCCGGGCCCAGGAACTGTCCGGCGGCTTCGTCGACCGGCAGACCACCCCGGCGCTGGTGGTCTACGAGCGGACCTCCGGCATCACCGACGCCGACCGGCAGCGGGTCGCCGCGGACGCCGCCCGGTTCGCCCGGGTGCCCGGGGTGGTGGCGCCGTTGCCGCCGCCGATCCCCAGCCAGGACGGGCAGGCCCTCCAGGTGGTGGTGCCCATCGACGACGCCGAGGGCGAGGCGATCGGCGCGGCCGTCGAGGAACTGCGCGCCGTGGCCGGCGGCGACCGGGACGGGTTGACCGTCGACGTCGCCGGGCCGGCCGGCCTGCTGGCCGACCTCATCGAGGTCTTCTCCGCGATCGACGGCACCCTGCTGGTGGTCACCCTCTGCGTGGTGCTGGTGATCCTGCTGGTCGTCTACCGCAGCCCGATCCTGTGGCTCTTCCCGCTCCTCGCCGCCGGCATGTCGTTCGCGCTCGCGTCGGTCTTCGTCTACCTGCTCGCCGACGCCGACGTGATCAAGCTGAACGGGCAGGCGCAGGGCATCCTCACGGTGCTCGTGTTCGGCGCGGGCACCGACTACGCACTGCTGCTGGTCGCCCGGTACCGGGAGGAACTGCACCGGCACGAGCGTCCCTGGGACGCCATGCGGACCGCCTGGAAGGGCGCCGCGCCAGCGATCATCGCCTCCGGCGGCACCGTCATCCTCAGCCTGCTCTGCCTGCTGCTGTCGAGCCTCAACTCCAACCGGGCGCTCGGCCCGGTCGCGGCCATCGGCATCGGCGCCACCCTGCTGGTGATGCTCACCTTCCTGCCGGCCCTGCTGGTGCTCGGCGGCAGGTGGGCGTTCTGGCCGCGCCGCCCCCGGCACGACCGCGCCGACCCGCAGGCCGAGCACGGCATCTGGAGCCGGGTCGCCGGATTCGTGGCCCGGCGGGCCCGACCGGTCTGGCTGGTCACCGCGGTCCTGCTGGCCGCGCTCGCGCTCGGCCTGACCCAACTCGGCGCGACCACCCTCGGCCAGACCGACCTGTTCACCGAGCGGACCGACTCGGTCGCCGGGCAGGAGGTCATCGCCCGGCACTACCCGGCCGGCACCGGCAGCCCGGCCACGATCTTCACCACCGAGGGGACGGCGCGCCAGGTCGCCGAGGTGGCCCGGGGCGTCCCCGGTGTGGCCGCCGTCCGCCCGGTCACCGCGGAGCGGGCCGGCCCACCCGAGGAGAACGCGCCCCCGAAGGTGGTCGACGGCCGCGTCCAACTGGAGGCGACGCTGGCCGACCCGCCGGACAGCGACGGCGCCGAGCGGACCATCCGTGACCTGCGGGTGGCGGTGCACGCCGTACCCAACTCGGACTCCGTGGTCGGCGGGTTCACCGCGATCAACGTGGACACCTCCGACGCCTCCCGGCGCGACCAGAACGTGATCATCCCGGTGGTGCTGGTGGTCATCGCGATCATCCTGGCCCTGCTGCTGCGGGCGGTCCTCGCGCCGATCCTGCTGATCGCCACCGTGCTGCTGAGCTTCGCCGCCACACTCGGGCTCTGTGCGCTGATCTTCCGGTACGTCTTCGACTTCCCCGGCGTCGACGCCTCGTTCCCGCTCTTCGCCTTCGTGTTCCTGGTCGCCCTCGGCATCGACTACAACATCTTCCTGATGAGCCGGGTCCGGGAGGAGTCGGTGAAACGGGGCACCCGGGCCGGCGTGCTGGCCGGCCTCGCGGTCACCGGCGGCGTGATCACCTCCGCCGGCATCGTGCTCGCCGCGACCTTCGGCGCGCTCGCCGTGCTCCCGCTGGTGGTGCTCGTCGAGCTGGGCGTCGCCGTGGCGGTCGGGGTGCTGATCGACACCATCGTCGTCCGCTCGCTGCTGGTGCCGGCACTCGCGTACGACATCGGGCCAAAGGTGTGGTGGCCGGGCCGGCTGTCCCGGTCCCAGGGTGAGGGGGAGGCGCGTCATGCTGGCTGAGACCGACGTGGTGATCGTCGGCGGCGGCCTGGCCGGCCTGGCCGCGGCCCGGCGGCTGCACCGGGCCGGCGTCCCGTGGCGGCTGCTGGAGGCCGGCGGTCGGCTCGGCGGCCGTGTCGCCACCGACACCGTCGACGGGTACCTCCTCGACCGGGGCTTCCAGGTCCTCAACACCGCCTACCCGCAACTCGGCAAGCTGCTCGACGTCGACCGCCTGCACCTCGGCTACTTCACCTCCGGCGTGTTGGTGCGCAAGGGCGACGAGCTGAAACGCCTGGTCAACCCCTTGCGTGAGCCCACCGGCGCGCCTCGCGCCGCGCTCGCCGGAATCGGCTCCCTGCTCGACCGGGTGCGCTTCGCCGCGCTCGCCGCCGGCAGCGCCACCCTGCCCACCGGGCGGCTGCTCGCCGCCCCGGAGACCACCAGCGAGGCCGCGCTTCGCCGGGCCGGGCTCTCCGACGCGATCATCGAGGAACTGCTGCGCCCGTTCCTCTCCGGCGTCTTCATCGACCGGGAGCTGGAGACCTCCAGCCACGTCCTCGCGATGGTGCTGCGGTCCTTCGCCCGGGGCCGCATCGGCCTACCCGCCGAGGGCATGGCCGCGCTGCCGCGGGCGGTCGCCGACCCGCTGCCCGCCGACCTCATCGACCTGGACACCCCGGTCGCCGAGGTCGCGCCCCGTCGGGTCCGCACCCAGGCCGGCGACATCGCCTGCCGCGCCGTCGTGGTCGCCGTGGACCCGCCGGCGGCGACCATGCTGCTGCCGACCCTGGCGACGGTACGCATGCACAGCTACACGACCTACTACCACAGCACCGACACCGCGCCCCTGGACGAACCGATCCTGCTGCTCGACGGCGACCGACGGGAGACCGTCGCCAACACGGTGGTGATCAGCCGGGCCGCGCCGACGTACGCGCCGGAGGGGAAGCACCTGGTGGCGACCTCGGTGGTCGGCCCGTCCGCCCCACCCGAGCCGACCGTACGGGCGGAGCTGACCCGCCTCTACGGACGCGCTGCCCGCCGCGCCCCCGCCGCAGGGGCGGCTGCGCAAGCCGGTGTCGCTCGGTGACGGGCTTTACGTGGCCGGGGACCACCGCGACAGCCCGTCCATCCAGGGCGCGCTGGCCAGCGGTTGGCGCACCGCCGGAGCGGTCCTGGACGGGCTGCGCACCGGCTGAGAAGGGGACCGCGAGCCGGGATGGCTGCTCACTGTTATCCTCGCGTTGCCCATCGTGCTGCTGCGCCGACGACGCCGTGATGCTGGCCGGTGATGGATCGGGCGGGATAGGATCCGGCGCGGTGCCGGGGCGGTAGCTCAGCCGGTTAGAGCAGGGGACTCATAATCCCTCGGTCGCGGGTTCGAGTCCCGCCCGCCCCACCAGCACAAACGCTAGATCGCCGATCTTTGCGTGGTGCTACTCGTGGTGCGAGCGCGCTACGGTCGGCCCCATGGCGACGGCGAACGGGCGCGGGAAGCGCCAGCGCGGCGAGGTCGAGGAACTGCCCAGCGGCTCACTCCGGGTGAAGGTCTACGCGGGCATCGACCCCATCACGAAGAAGCGGCACTACCTGACCGAGACCATCCCCGCCGGCCCGACCGCCCGGAAGGAAGCCGAGAAGGCGCGTACG
Organism: Micromonospora sp. NPDC049497; assembly: GCF_044465805.1. Classification (NCBI taxonomy): domain Bacteria; kingdom Bacillati; phylum Actinomycetota; class Actinomycetes; order Micromonosporales; family Micromonosporaceae; genus Micromonospora; species Micromonospora sp. NPDC049497. The sequence continues at coordinate 97,019 of NZ_JBITMC010000002.1, forward strand.
CGGTTCCTCGCCCAGGTGGACGACCGGCGCAACCCGCGCACCCGTGCCACCGTCGACCAGCTGCTTGACCGGTGGCTTGAGGTGCTCGACGTGGAGGCATCGACCCGGCAGGGTTACGTCAAGAAGCTGAACAAGCACGTTCGGCCGTTGCTCGGCAAGCTGCCGGTGGGCCGGCTGGACGCCGAGACGCTGGAGTCGTTCTACGCGGTGCTGCGGAAGTGTCGAGACCACTGTGGAGGCAGCCGGAAGGCGATCGAGCACCGGAAGGCAGGGCCGCACGACTGCACCGACAAGTGTCGGCCGCACGAGTGCAAGCCGCTCGCCCCGGCATCGATCAGGCAGATTCACTGGATTCTGTCCGGTGCGCTGAACCGGGCCGTCCGGTGGCGTTGGATTGCGGTCAACCCGGCAGACCAAGCGGAGAAGCCCGGGATGCCTCAGCCCAACCCGCACCCACCAACGGCGCCCGAAGCGGCCCGACTCGTTACTCAGGCGTGGAAGGATCCCGACTGGGGCGCGTTCGTGTGGGTGGCCATGACGACGGGGGCGCGTCGGAGTGAGCTGTGCGCGCTGCGGTGGTCCGCGGTCGACCTGGACGCGGCCGTACTGACCCTACGGACCGCTCTCTACGCGGACGACGCGGGGAGGCTGCGGGAGAAGGACACCAAGACGCACCAGCAGCGGCGTGTGGCCCTGGACGCGGAGACGGTAGAGGTGCTGCGCGACCAGCTGGTGCGTTGCGAGGAACGAGCATCGGCCCTCGGGCTCTCCCTGCCGGGCGAGGGCTACGTGTTCTCGCCGGACCCGGACGGCGGCACGCCGTTAGTGCCGGATACCGCCACCCAGCGGTTCAGCCGGATGGCCGCTCGGCTCAGCATCACAACGAACCTGCATGCCCTGCGGCATTACTCAGCAACGGAGCTAATTGCCGCGGGCGTCGACGTGCGGACCGTCGCGGGCCGACTGGGGCACGGCGGGGGAGGAGCCACCACCCTGCGCGTCTATGCCGCTTGGCTTTCTGAGTCTGATCAGCGTGCTGCTGTCACCCTAGCCGGGCGCATGCCTGTGAAGCCGCCGCCTCGGCAGGTTGACCGCAAACCATGATCATGCGCAGTTGCGGGCGCGGCTGTCGACGGTTTGGCAAGATGAGCCTCCCTATGCCTGCTCGGAGGTCCTCGTGGAGCCGACTTCTGTCGCAATTGCGACTCTAGTAAAGACCATTGGGCCTGCTATGGGGCGGTTGGTCGGGAATCTGGCTTTGAAGTGGACACTTCGCTACCGCGTAGCTTGGTCCGTTTCGCGGAGGGCTCGCGATTATAGAATGAAGGTCGGGTTCCTCCCGGCGTTGAGATGGTTGAAGGCCCCGCAGTCGCAGGAATGGTTACGCGAGTACAGCGCCTCTTCCTTAAGCGACGCTGCCACCAGTCTCGCCCCACTTGTGAAGGACGTCGGACAAGATGAGGTGGAAGAGAAGGCTGTAACCCTTCTATATGTCATAACCTACTGCCTTTTGGCTGCTCATACTCCCGCCGAAGCAACCGCCTTGTCCAGTGAATGGAACCTGAAAGTTGTTAGGGGTGAGGCAGAAAAGACCCGCCTTGACGTGTCCGCAGCGCGCGACGCCGTCATCAGGCGAATGGATGCCGGCAGTAGCTTCGAGTCTTCGCTGCAGACCTTGCCGCCGCTGTTGGCGGAAGATGCCAGACAGCTCCGCGCGCAGTGGCCCGGATTTGAACGTGTGGTTATCGAGTTGTCCGCAACGCAGGAGCGTGCTGCCCTCCTAAGACAATGGTCGGATGCGCTTCCCCATTGGCTTTCAGAAGCACCGTCAGGAGTGCTTTGTTGGCTCGGCACGGTTGCGGGAGACTATGGGGCGCCGCAAGCGGCAGTCGCCTTCTATCAGGATGGGCTCGGCCGCGGCGCTTTTCCTCGAAGCTACTGGGCGACCCTCTCTGCAGTCCGGAAGCTATCGTTCTCATTAGCGGAAGCAGTCTCCGAGCTGGAAAGACTAGCTGCAGACTTACCGTTGGCTGCTGCATATATAGCTGCTCACGAGGAGGACTGGGAGAGGGCGGAACGACTCATCAGCGAATGGAAGCCACAGTCGCCACGTGACGAGGCTTTGAAGGGTGTCTTCGGAATTTCGATCCAGCTCGGAAAGGGCGATCGCAACGGTGCTATCGCAAGAGCGCAGGACGCCTGGCGAACTACGGGGAGCACTGGTGCCGCACTGCTTGCCGCACAACTGCTGCTCGTGCGTGCCGTTCGGCGCGGCTCCAGCCATAGGTTTGCCGATACTGAGCAAGCCTTGCACCTGGCTATTCGTGTCAGGGACGAACGGCGTAAGTGGTTTGGAGATTCAGCGGAGGCAGTGCTTACCGCGGTTAGGGCGGCGATTCTGTCTGAGAACGCGGACCTCGCTTGGCGGATTTCTCAGCCTACGCCGGATGGAGAAGCATGGCCAAGCGAAGTCGGCAGCAAGGACTTAACGGCGGATGCTGCGCTGGCGGCGGCAATCACGGGCCGAGTTGAGCGGGCGAGAGAGCTAGCCTCACTGGTGCAAGGCGAGTATGTCCGGGCTCACATCGCCGCTACGTTAACTGAGCGCTCGGCACCGGATGGCGCAGAGCAAACCCAAGAAGCATGGAGGAAAGTGTGGGAGGTCGCAGAAACTGACGAAGAAAAGCTGCAGGCCGCAATGGGTATGGCGGGTTCCGGCATTGCGCCCCCCGATCTGCGAGATCTCTCTGACGACGTCAACGCCGAGTTCGTAGAGGAACTGCAAGCAATCGGTTCGGTCGTTGCCGCAGGGTCTGGCGATATCGCTAGCTTGAGGGCGAACGTAAGCAAAAGCAGACTCCTCGCAATACAATTGTCGGACCGATACTTTGCTGAGGGAAACGTCCAGCTTGCCGCCGAGACGTTGAGGGAATCCGCAATCCGGTGGGGCGACCCTCGTCTTATGTCCATGGCGGCTGAACGCTTCAGGGAAGCGGGAAATCCGGCACACGCGCGTGAAGCGGCTCAGGCGAGCCTCGACCTGGGCGGTGCCGGTTGGGGTGGTGTGTCGAGAGTCCGAGCCATGCTGCTGGAAATTGAGGCAGCTGATGGCCGCTGGGACAAAGCCGCGGATGTCGCCCGACTAATGATTGCAGAGAATCCGGAAGACGTCGATGCACACTGGGCGCTCGTGCAATGCCTTTTCAACCGGGGCGATCTGGATAGTGCTTGGCAGGCGTTAACCATCAATGGTGCGCCATTTGAGCCTAGGAGCAGGGTGGAGGCCTTGCTTTGGCTGAACTTGAACTCCCGCTTCTCACGCGATTCGCGTTTCGTCGGAGAGGCGCTGCGTCTAATGAAGAAGTGGCCCGGAGACGAACAACTCCTGGCCGCCTTTCTGGGCCTTCTGTATACGGGTGTTGGCCGCAGAGGGCCCGAGCTTTCCGAAGAGGATTTGGAGGCGCTTCGGGCGGCGACGCAGGAGTTTGTCGAGGAGTTTCCGGAGAGTCCTCACTTCCGGATGATGCGGATCGGGCCGGAGTCGAACCCGCTTGAGCCTTTTGAGGAGGACTTGCGGCAAGCGTACGAGGCACGCGAAGACGTCTTCAAGCGTGTTCAATCCGCGGAGCTGCCCCTGGGCATGGCTTCATCGGTGACGGGCCGATCTATGGCTGAGGTGTCGATAAGCCGGGCCGCTGGCTTCGTCTTCGCAGTTGACCCCGGCCTCTCCGATTCAGATCGAACCGGTGTGCGAGCGTCCCTGCAGCAGCGGGTAATGATCGATGCCACTGCGCTGCACTCACTTGTTCTGCTGGACGGGCCCTTTATCACCACGCTTCTCGGTACCCCCCTCGCTGTGTTGACAACCGATGAGATATACAAGGACGCCTTGGAGGCGCGCGATTCGCTTGCTGCGCGGTCGACCGTCACCATGGTTTGGGATCCTGCGCAGGGTCGGGGGGGCGTTTCCGTAACCAGTGACGATGATCTTGCGACGATGCTTGACCGGGCACGCGGAATTGTACAAATGATGGAAGGGCTGTCCCGGATACCCTGGCCTGAGCTTCGCCAGTTCCGGGACCTATCGAACATGCCCTGGCTCAACGGTGTTGATGCGGCAGCAGAGCACCAATGGGTCTATTGGTCCGATGACGTGCTGATGCGTAAACTCGCCACGAGTATGGGTATTCCGAGTTTCGGAACGGTCGCGCTGATCGAGCATCTGCATGCTAGTGGCGTTTTCTTGGAGGCTGAGCGGGTTGCGAGCCTGGCGAAGTTGGTCAGCAACTTTTATGTAGATATCGAATTTTCTGCGCCGATCATGGAGCTCGCTGCCGCATCTGACGGCTGGCAGGCTAAGGGTGCTGCCTCCTACCTATCGCGTGTTTGGGCATGGCGTAATCCGACTGTGACCTTGAATTTCCTTATGGCGGCACTTGCGCGTACGGCTGGCAACGCCGAGCAGTTCACTGCATGGCTCACAAGTGCGTCGATAGGGCTTGTTAAGATTGCAGGGAGCGAGCAGGACGCTTCGAGTAACTTGGAGACACTCCTTACTCGGACCATCGTGCAGTCGTGGCTCGGGCCGGCTCAACTTGCTGCGGCGATTAAGGGGGTTCGTTTCGGCCTACGCGAAAGATCGGGGGTGCCTGATCCGCTGCCAAGAGTGTTGCGCTCGCTCTACGGCCAAATGGTCGATAGGGCCGGTTACACGGAGGCGTCGCATCTCTTGATGAGCCTCCTATCGGCAGCAGACGGCGATGCCCAAGCGTTGGCGGCACGGACCATTTTGACTTATTCGGGGCGCGGGGGCGCACCGAGTGGGCGATGACAGTTCTGCGGCGAGTAGGGTTGCTGGAGTGGACGTGAGTGCTGCCAAGGGCCTGGCTGAGGGGAAGCTGGCTACTTCCCTTCCTCGCCGGTGGGAACATGTGAAGGCTGTGGCCGATAAGGCGCCCGGCATCGCGCCGATACTTGGCCCTGATGAGCGACCCCTACTTGTTGCTGCCGCCTGGCTACACGACATCGGCTACGCGCCGGACATCGTCGAGACCGGTTCCCATGCCTTGGACGGAGCCCGGTGGCTGCGGTCAGAGGGCTGTTGCGTCCGACTGGCTGCTTTGGTCGCGCATCACTCCTGCGCTCTGTTCGAAGCGGAGGAGAGGGGACTTGCAGCCGAACTCCGCACCGGCTTTGCGGACGAAGAAACGGAGTTGCGGGATGCTCTCTGGTATGCAGACATGACCACAGGCCCCGACGGGCAGGCCTTAAATGTGCATGACCGGCTGGCGGAGGTGCGCGCTAGGTACGGTCCGGAGCATCTTGTTACGAGGTTTTGGGCTAGGGCTGAACCGACCTTGCTCGCCGCCGTCCGCCGGACCGAGAAGCGCCTGGCCGGCCGGGAGTTTTCAACCGATGTAGGGCTCTGACCGTCGCTCATAGCCGTGATCGATGCGAAGCCGCGTCGATGGGTGGATTGGCAGGGTCTCCAGGTCGTCCCTGCTGACCCACCGGACCTCTGAGGACTCGCTGCTAGGCGTCGGTTCACCGGCGACATAGCGGGCGCGGAAGCAGATTGAGAACTGCTGGCGGACCTCGCCATCGCTGTACGCCATGTCATCTGGGACAACCTCGCCGAGGGCAGCGTCATCGACTCCCCGGTGCTCGCCCAGCTCGTCACCAGCGGCGTCTGGTCCGACGGGCAGCTCGGCGCGTCGCGGAACATCGCCACCGTCAACGACCGGCTGTGGATGGCCACCGGCAACAACCTGCAAGTCGGCGGAGACATGGCCTCCCGCACCGTCCGGGTGCACCTCGACCCGGACATGCCCCGCCCCGAACTACGCGACCAGACCGGATTCGGCATTCCGCACCTCGACCAGTGGATCACCGACCCGACCAACCAACTCACCGTCCTGTGGCACCTCCTGGTCCTCGTCCTCGACTGGACCCGCCAAGGAGCGCTGAAGGTGTCCGGGCTGTCGATGCGGCAGTTCACCCCGTGGGCGCAAGCCCTCGGCGGCTTCCTGCACCATCACGACATCGACGGGTCCCTCACCAACGCCGCTAACATCCGTGAGATCGATGAAGACGAAACGCGCTGGCGCGCGTTCCTTACCACCTGGCACGACCGCCACGGCGGCCGTGCGATCACCGCCGCCGACCTGCGCCGCGACGCCGAACCCCTGCAACTCGGTAGCGACCTCCACGACCCGTGGGACGGGCAGTTCATCACCACCCACAACGGCCGCCTACCGAACCCACTGCAACTCGGCCGCATGCTCACCGGACAGGCCGGACGCTGGCGCGGTAACCACGTCATCCGCGCCGGCCGCAACGACCGAGGCGACCGCACCGTCTTCTGGGTCGAGCACCACGACGGATGAAAACCGCTGAACCATCTCCGCATCTCCGCAACGCCGCAGCCACCGGCAACCACCAGCGGAAACTCTCTGCGGAGATCAGACCATCAGGGACTATCGATCTCCGCATCTCCGCAACCTAGTGCGGAGATGGACCCCGATTGCGGAGATGGCCGTTCGACGGACCTCCGCATCTCCGCAAGCATTCGCCCAGCTCACAGGCATGTTTGCGGAGATGCGGAGATGCGGAGATGGTTCAGCCCCTCCCACAACGAGCGCCGACCACCGCCACCGACCCGCGCAGGCCGGCCCGCTCAGAGCCAGACAGCCGGTTCGGGGGAAGCGTCTTGCTCGTCCCTACGCGAACTTGCCTGCGGTGCTCTCGGCGGCCCGCTCTACACCGTGCTCATGTGCTGCTCGGAATCACCTACACGGTCTGAGGGGCGCCGGGTGCTAGATGCGCTGAACCCCGTATGGAAGTATCGACGGTCGGGGCAGCATCGGGCGGAAGAGGAGGCGGGATGCGCGATAGCGATATACGTCAGGCGCTAACGGCTCGTCTCGCCTTGAAGTATCACTCGGAGCCGGACACTTACATTCGCCACGAGTTGGGTCTCTGCGCTGGCCGAACCAGGGTAGATGTGGCAGTCATCAACGGCCACATATCCGGTTTCGAGATTAAAAGCGATGAGGATAAACTGAGTCGACTAGGAATGCAGGCCGAGTTGTATAGCCGGGTGCTCGACCGGGCCTCGCTGGTGACGACCGATCGGTATCTGGATCAAGCTTCAGAAATAGTTCCGTCGTGGTGGGGCGTCTGGCTCGCCGCTCCTGGTAAGCGCGCAGTCCGGATTCGGAACGTCCGCCGTGGCAGCCGCAACCCCAGTCCTAATCCGTTCTCTGTGGCGCAATTGCTTTGGCGGGAGGAAGCAATGGCGCTGCTGAGGGAACGCGGCAACCATGGTGGCTTGTCTAAGGCGCCGAGGTGGTTCGTATGGGAACGCCTCGCCGAGACGCTAGAGCTGGGGGAGTTGCAGGCGGAGGTGCGGCGCGTGCTCAGGGCGCGGGAGGACTGGCCAGCTCGCTCGTGACATGCGCGAGATGGTGAGAGGTTCCCCATGCTCGCCACTGCGTTGCGCTCCCTGGCCCCGGCTGGCGTCTGGCGCACCGCGCGAGCTCGCTATCGCCCCACGAGTAGTCTGGGCCCTCGGCTGGCCAATGGTCGGATGAGATTAGGGCTTGGCACAGGTCATAAAAAGTGTCGTTGCCGCCGGTTTCGTGGCGAGCCCAACGGTAAATCCACCAATTCTCCCCGGCGGTGTACCTGAGGCTGGGCAGTGGCCCGCGGCCGCCGGTGGTTTGTATGGCTGGATGCGCGATTGCGTAGTCGCCAAAATCTGGGCCGCGGTCGGCTAGCCGTCTCCAGAGCTTCCAATCCCATCTCGTCAGAGGTGTAGCTTCGTTGCGAGGCAGGTTCGTAATGGCAGGCGGCATAGCGCCCGACGTGACCACGACAGAGGCCCATCCCTCGTCGCCCAGTGAGTCCAGCACGTTCCTGACGACCTGCTCCGCCCGGCTGACGTCTCGTTCGGAACGAACCTCAGCCATGTCCACCACCAGATGACATCGATCACGACTGACTTTTGCGATAGACAGAGCTTTGGATATCCGAGCTGCATCGGCGACAGGGTCGGGATCCGTGGTGATGCTGCCGAGTCGCACGATGGCTGTCTCGTTGTGGAGGCGAGCCGCCTCTCCGCACGCGGACAGATGTTCGTCTGGATCGTGTAGGCGGATGACTGGGGCGATGGGGATGCCCCACTGGGCTAGGTCGTTGGCGATCTCCGTGATCAGTGGTCGACCGTCATCGTTGACCCTGGCGTAGATTGTGTCGACCCCGAGAGTCAGGCCAGCAGGCGCCGCGTCTCGCACCTGACGTACGAACTTGAGACCGGCTTGGGTTGGGCCGTCAACCGAGGGTGAGACCTCGAACAGGGGCCGCACGCGGCCGACCTCCTGGTCCCGAAGCTGCGCTAACGCTTTGAACTCGTCTGCACGTGCCTTAAGTACGGGCCAGTATCGAGCCATAGCCGCCCCCAGTATGTCTCGGCCGATCGGGACCTATGGCTACTTAAAGTATCTGAGAGAACTCAGGATGTAACGAGTTGACTTTGGCTAATGAATCTGATCTCAGGGTTTGGGCGGATTGACATATTAAGAGGCTATGGCGCTACTCGTGGCTTCTGCCTGTTGGTAGTTTGTTCTACCGTTCCTGTCATGACTTGGGGGCATTCAGATCGGCGACGGGGTGGTGCGGCGACAGCTTCATCAGTGGGTCGGTGGTTCCGGCGAACCGCAGCGCCGAGGTAGTCACCGACCCGACAACCGCGAAACCATCCTCGCGTCGTACCCGGACGGCACACTGCCCCGCATGCCATCGATCAACTGGGACACCGTCGCCACCTCCGCCGTCACTGCCCTGATCGTCACGCTCGGCATCGAATACGCCGCCAAACCGCGCCTCGAAGCGCGCAAAGAACGCATCCTCGCCGCCCACCGGTCACGACGGGAACTGTCCGCCGCGCTCACCGCCATCGGCCTGTCAGCGACGTTCCTCTCCATAGACATTCCGAAAGACGCCGACCAGCAGTCCAGAGAGACCCTGCGTGTTGAGCGGCAACGCCACTACGACCGGCTGCGTGAACATGCACAGGCGATGGCCGACAACATGGACCGGCACGCCGGCATGTTCTACTCAGGTCCGATGAAGGTCGTGATGTCGTACATCGGCACCGCGCAAGGAATCATGCTGTCCCAGCGCACCCGACACGACAAGGCGCAGCAGATTCTCGACCTGACCGGGCAGATGGCCCTGATCCTTGACGGCCGCTGGTGGCAGGTCGTGGCGCGGGTGCGGGCCCTCTGGAAGTTTCAGGAGCTGGTGCAGCGGAGCCAGGAACCGTCCGACCGCGAGAAGCGCCCTGGCGCCCAGCCGGTGCCGCCGCAGGCGAGATGACGGCCGCCAATCGTCGTCGGCCGGCACCTCGATGTCCCGCCAGTGCAGGTGGTTTGAGCGTCATCCCGAGCAGCTGCACTGCCCTCCACACTCCGATGCCAGTCGCCGGGGCGGCGGACGCGGTGATCGCCCAGTGGACGCCCTGCACCGCCTGGTTCATGCCGGCCGCGACGACGACCAGCGTGCCGGTCCGGTGCCACTGGTTAGCTGGACCGTTAGAAGTAATCAACTCGGTAGGGGTGACTTCTAGCGAGTTGGTGTAACCTCATCTCTGATATTACGGATGAGGTTGTGCAGCGCTCCCTTGTTCGCACACACGAAAGCCCCCGCCTAAGGTTGCTAGGCCCGACGGGGGCAATCGCGCAGTCAGCGGCTCATCTGACCATCCGGTCAGGTGAGCCGGCTGCTTATCACGACCGCAGCGCTTGCGATCGTGGCCAGCCAAGCGATCACCTGGATGATCAGCATCGCTGCCTGCACCACTTCCTGCCGGCGGTTGATGCCGTTCGGCGGGGTGGCGTTGGTCGAGCCGGTGGGCTCGCCCGCTGCACTCATGTATCACCTCCTCGATCAACGAACCGACACGAAAGGCGGTCGCCTCCCGACGTCGACGGCGACGACCGAGCGCCGAGTCATCGATCACGAGGTGATTCAGAAGTGCAAGGAACACTGTAGAGCACAGCCCGATTACTACCGAACCACCCGACCGTACGCACCTCCTGCGCACCCGGCGCGGTGACGCAGCGGGTCGCAACGGACCGGATTGCGCGTGGTGCGGCGTGTGGTGCGAAGTCAGGGCGCTTCAAAGTGGTCGCAGTGCTGTGGAGTCGCGCCGACTGTGGCTGTAGTTGCAGCAAGTAGGCGCAGTCTCCGCCGCGAAGGCCACTCATAATCCCTCGGTCGCGGGTTCGAGTCCCGCCCGCCCCACCCGGAACTGATACCCAAACGGAGGGGGCCAGGGCCGCAGAAGCGCAGGTCGCGGCGGATATCCTGGCCTCGCTGCCATGCTCCGGCCCGACTCACGTTCTTGGCAGCAGGTGAGCGAGTTCCGCCGCAGCGCCGCACGGGTTCGTCACGTTCGGCTCGACATCTGCGGAGACGCGGGCGGAGGTCGGGCTTCGGGGAGGCGGATGCGCCTTCTTCCGGTGCCCGTCCTCGGGAGCGGCGAGTCAATTTTGGCCGGGGCTTGCTACGGGTAGTCCTGCGGCCTTGGCGGATTCAAGCAGTCGCCGGTCGTAGGTGACGAAGGCGATGAGTGTCGTTCCGGACTCGTTGGTCAAGACCTGGGCGGTGGCGAGGTGGATGGCGTCGAGGCTGCGTAGCGTCGGCTCGGCGAACGCGGCTGCGGTCGCGCGGATCGTGCTGTCGATCTCTAGTCGGAAGAGCCGTCCGACGGCCGCCGGTACTCCGATCAAGGCTTGCGGAGCTGACCGGCGCAGCGCTCTGGGCACTTCCACCTCGACGAGGGCAGAGGAAACCAGCGGCACGTCGTCGTGCTTGTTGAGCCAGGAGACGAGGTCACCGCTGCATGCCTCCTGCCGAACCAGCTTGACGACGGCGGCGGAATCGAGGTAGATCACCAGCGCTCCTCGTCTCGCAGTGCGGTAAGGGTGGCGGCCACGTCCACATCCTCGTCGCCGAGCTTCGGTGGAAGCGGAACAGGACCGCCGCCGGTGGGGGCGACGGCTCGCCCCGCAGCTACCAGCTTGGCCAGCATCGACCTGTCGTCACCTACTGGAACAAGTCGCGCGATCGGGTGACCGCGGTCGGTGATCTCGACTGTCTCGCCGCCGCTCACCCGAGCCAACACCTGGCTCGTGTTCTGGTTCAGCTCCCGCACACCGATGCGCTCCATGGACAGAAGTGTAGAACTAAATGTTCTACAGTTCCAGTAGCTCGCGTGACCAGCGGCTTCCTCCTTGCCACGACAAGAACCGCCGGCACCATGCAGCCAATCAGGAGGCCCTCCGGTAATCCCGCAACGCGGCACCCCGTTCGACCACCGCCTGCCCTCGGATGCCACGAATGTCGGCCGGACGCCGGCGTGGCGTCGACGCGATCCAGGCAGGATGACCGACCGACGGTTTGGCCCGTCGCGCCGGAATCATCGGGCACCACCGGCGATCTCACTCGGGCGCGGCGGTACGCCACCAATCCTTGCCGTCGGTCGCCTCGCCGGACCAGAACTCCAGCAGGTCACCAGGGGCGAGCCCGAGGGCTCGCTCGATCTCGCCGGGGGTGAGGTTGCGCAGCGACTCGGACAGTGACCGGGTCAGGTCCAGCCAGTATCCGCGCAGCGTGGACTCGCTGACGTACAGCTGCTTGGCGACCTGGGCGTAGCTCAGGCCTCGGGCGCGGCCGTGCAGGAGCTGGCGCTGGCGCTCGCTGAGCAGGGTGATGCAGTCGCGCCGGACCAGGACCTCCAGGATCCCGACGACGGCCTGCGGCACGACGGTGCCGCCGGCGGCCGCATCGAGGAACAGCTGCTCGGCCCTGGCCGTCGGCAGCGCCTTGGAGACCACGCCGCAGGCGCCGGCGGCGATGCAGGCGGCCAGGACGAACCGGCGCTCCTCCTGGCTGTAGACGCAGACCCGGTAGCCGCTGGTGGTCAGCGTGCGGATCGCGGCGATGCCCTGCCGGACGTCGGGCTGTTGCTCGAGGTTGGCCAGGTGCAGGTCGAGCACGACGAGGTCGGCCTCCGGGCGGCGGCGCACCAGCTCCTCCACCGTCGCCACAGCGGCGACGACGTCAAGGCCGGTCATGAGCAGCCCCACCGACTCGCGGATCAGCGACGCGTCGTCGACGACGGCGACCGTGGGCCTCATGCGGCATCCCTGACGGCGTCGTGATCGCCGCACGCGGCCGAGCGTGCGTGGCACGAGATCGTCACGGTGGTGCCGGAGTCGACCGCGGACTCGACGTCGACGTCGAGTCCGCGCCGCCGCAGCTCGCCGACGACGACCTCGCGCAGCCCGACGCCGGGGGTCACCGCCGCGGGGTCGAAGCCGACGCCGTCGTCGCGCACGGTCAGCGTCCAGCCGCCGTCCGGGCCCTGGTCGAGGTGGACCACGACGCCGTCGGCGCGGGCGTGTGCCCGTACGTTGAGCAGCAGGCTGTCCAGCGCGCGCTCGACGGCCTCGGCGTCCCCGGCGGACAGGCGCACCCCGGCACCGAGGTCGAGCAGGGTCTCGACCGGCAGGTCGGCGAAGCGCTCGCACGCCCGCTCGATGATCGCGGCGAGCGCGGTGTCGGACCCGTCGCCGTCCCGGTCGGGCGGGCGACCGCGCAGGTAGGAGCGCATGCGCTGCACCTCGACCTCGGCCAGGTCCAGCAGCCGCGAGCGCGCCGCGTCGGTGCCCGGCTCGGTGAGCATGCGCATCACGGCGACGCCGTTGTGCATCATCACCTGGGCGCGGCGTTCCTCCTCGCGACGGGCCAGTTCGGCGGCGCGGGCCCGCGAGGTGTCGGCGTCGTGGGCGATGCGGCGGGTGTAGCCGAAGAACATGCGGGCGACCAGCGCGTACACCACAAAGGTCAGGATGTTGCCGACCGCGGTGGAGATCATCTCCCCGCTGAACGCGCCGCCGAGGTACACCAGGTAGCAGGCGGCGATGCCGAACATGCCGCCCGCCCACAGGGCGACGCTGCGTACGCCGCCGGCGGTGATGATGACCGACAGCGCGTAGCCGGGCTGGTAGGCGACCCAGGTGCCGAAGCGCTCCCCCGGCACCAGCACCAGCGGCCCGAGCAGAAGCAGCAGACAGGCCAGCGTGTAGTCCAGCGCGGAGACCGCCGCGCCGAGGGGTCGGCGGCGTACCAGCGTCGCCACGCTCACCGCGACCGAGGCGAGCGCCGCGGCCGCCCAGCAGACGGCGTAGGCGATGCCGTGCGGTGACGTGGTGACGCCGGCGTGCACGGCGGGGATCATCTGGGCGAGCGTGCCGATGCGGACGCCGGCGATGAAGTACGAGAACGCCCGCTCCACGCCGGCCCTGGTCGTCGGCAGCTCCGCGACACGCCACAGCCTGCTCCGGCTGCTCATGTTCCTCCCTCATGTAGTCGAGGGCCCCAGCCGCGAGATTCGCGGATTCGTTGGGTTGCCGCGGGTCCCGGAAACGTGGCGATCATGGTATGCCAGCGGCGAGGCGGAAGGTAGAGAGGTCGTCGCCCGGTTTCCCGCAGGCGGGCCGACAGATGCGCTGCTGAATGGGGACGGAGAGGCACCGCATTCTGCGATTTCGTTGGGTTGTCGCCTCACCGGCGGTGGGTTGTGATCAACGGGCTCCGCGGCCTCGTCAGCAGCTACGGCGTCCCCGGACCACCCACCCCCGAAAGCAGGAGACTCGCATGACAGCCAGTACCAGGCCCATCAGGCGGCTCGGCGCCTTCACCGCGTTGGCCTCCCTCGTGGTGGGCGCGGCGGTGACCGTGACCGCCGCCCCGGCGTCAGCCGGCTCGACCACGGCCACCTGCGCGCAGGTCGTCGTCATCGGCGCGCGCGGCACCAACGAGGCCGCCGGTACGGGCACGGGGCCATTCGGCAACACCTACACGACCGGAGGCTTCGGCACGTTGGCGTTGCCTCCGCTCGTCCAGGAGCTGAAGGCGACGCCTGCCATCACGGTTCGCGCCGCCGGCCTGATCCAGAACGCCTGGTTGACCCAGGACGTCGCCGTAGGGGTGGCGAATCTGAGGGAGGAACTCAATCAGCTCGCCGTCAGCTGCCCGAGTTCGCGCACCGTGCTGCTGGGATTCTCCCAGGGGGCGACCGTCATCGGTCAGGCTCTCAACCCGAACTATCTGATCGACCCGATGGTTGCCGTTCCCGTCGGATTGAGCACTGCTGCGAAGAGCAAGATCGCCGCCGTGGTCTTCTATGGTGACCCCGGCTACCGCAAGGAAGACCTCTTCAACGACCCGCGCAACACCGGTGACGGACCGGGGGTGATCCACCGCCCGGAAGGCACTCTCAACTGGATCGCCTCACGGCTGCACTCCTACTGCTACGACGGTGACACGATCTGCGACCACGACGAGCTGGCGTGGGACTGGACTGTGCACAACTCCACCTACCTGCGCAGCCAGGTCGTGGGGCGGGCGTGGGAGTTCATCATGGGCAAGCTGGGCCTGGGCGGCTACCCGGCGGGCGGCGGCAACGCGACCCCGATCCCGTCGGTGTCGGAGGGCGTGATCCTGCAGGAGATCGCGCAGGCCGGCGGATACACCGGCCCGGTGGACGGTGCGCCCGGCACGTACACCTGGTCCGGCGTGCAGCAGGTGATGCGCGGATACGGCTACACCGGCCCGATCGACGGGCTCCCCGGGACGAACACCTACGCCGCGCTGCAGCGTCTGGCGCAGAAGGGCGGCTACACCGGGGTCGTCGACGGAGCGCTGGGCGTCAACTCGTGGAAGGGCATCCAGACGGTCCTGCGCGGGTTCGGCTACACCGGCCCCATCGACGGCGTGCCCGGCACCAACACCTACGCCGCGCTGCAGCGGCTGGCCAAGCTCGGCGGGTACACCGGACCGGCCGACGGCGTGCTGGGCGTCAACTCCTGGAAGGGCGTGCAGAAGGTGATGACCGGCTACGGCTACACCGGCCCGATCGACGGCGTGCCCGGCATCAACACGTACTCCGCCCTGCAGCGGATGGCGCAGCTCGGCGGGTACACCGGCCCCGTCGACGGCGTCCCCGGCCCCAACACCTGGGCCGCGCTCGCCAACCTCATCTGAGCCCCACGACAGCGGGTCCGCCCGGCCGTTCCCCGGCCGGGCGGACCCGCTGCGAGCATGACCTGAGCTTTCGCCTCGTCGTGGTCACACCCGGACTTCGGCGGGTTGCGGGGCGGCGTCGAGCGGCAGGTCGCGCAGCCGGCGGATCGGGGTCGACAGATAGATGACCGGTGACAGCACGGTGAGCGCCCCGAAGATCAGCAGAGTGGTGCGGGCGCCGAGCGGCCCGGCGAGGGCGCCGGCGAGCAGGCCGCCGAGCGGGATGGCGCCCCAGGAGACGAACTTGACCGTGGCGATCACCCGCGACAGGAGCTCCGGCGGGCTGGCGAGCATCCGGTAGGTGCGGGTGGTCACGCTGAGCACCACCGAGGAGACGGAGAAGACGATGTTGCCCGCGGCGAAGGCGACGTAGGCGGCGGTGCCGGTGCCCAGCGGGATGATGAGCGCGCCGGCCACGCCGACGAAGGCCGCGACGATCAGACCGCGTGCGGTGCCGACCCGGTCGGTGAACCGGGTTGTCAGCGCGGCGCCGATGAGCGCTCCGAGGCCGTCGGCGGCGAGCAGCAGCCCAACCATGACCGGCGGCGCGTGCAGCTCGCGCACCAGGTAGTACGGGAAGAGGGCCAGCATCGCGCCGCAGACGAAGTTCGTCGCGGTGGCGTCCCACATGGCCGGCCCGATGATCGGGTGTCGCAGCACGTAGTGCCAGCCCTCGCGGATCATGGTGACCATCGGTGGCCGCTCGGTCGGTCGCTGCACCCGCCGGGCCGGAAGGGTGCGCAGCAGCACGGCGGATACCAGATAGCTGACGGCGTCCACGAACAGCGTCGGCACCGCACCCAGCAGCTGCACCGCGAGTCCGCCCAGAGACGGCCCGCCCAGCTGGGTGGTCGCGTGCGTGCCGGAGTTGAGGCTGTTGCGCGCCTGCAACTGCGCGGCCGGCACGATCTCCGGCAGGAAGGTCTGGTTCGCCACGTCGAACAGCACGTTGGCGAAGCTCACGACCAGGGCCACCGCGACAAGCTGGGCCACCGTCAGGGCGTCGATCCACCAGGCCAGGGGGACGGACGCGATGGCGAGGGCCCGGATCAGATCCAGGGCGACCTGCATGCCGCGCAGGGGTACGCGCTGCACGATCACCCCCGCCGGCAGGCTGATCAACAGGTACGCGAGGTAGCCGGCCGCTGCGATCAGACCCATCTCGAAGGCCGACGCGTCGAGCACGGTCAGCGCGGTCAACGGCAGGGCCACCCCGCCGACCGCCGAGCCGAGGTGACTTGTCGTGCCGGCGGCCCACCAGCGCCAGAAGGCAGTAAGTTTCATAATGGAACTGACTATAGTGGTGGGTGTGAGAAGAGTCGACCTTGCGGACGTGGACTGCGGCATCGCCCAATCCCTGGGCGTGCTGACCGACTGGTGGACCTTCCTGCTCATCCGCGACATCGCCGGCGGCGTGACCCGCTTCGACGGCCTGCAACGGGGGCTCGGGATGAGCCGCCGCGCCCTGACCGAGCGTCTCGCCGCCCTCGTCGAGCACGGCGTGCTGCACCGTCAGCGGTACACGGATCGTCCGCCGCGCCACGACTACCTGCTCACCGCCAAGGGCGAAGGTCTGCTGCCGGTGCTGATCGCGCTACAGGAGTGGGGTGACCGGCACGTGCTCGGCGACGGGGCGCTCACCGCCACGGCGGCGGCCGGGTCGGCGGAGGCGCGCCGGGTGCACGCCCTCGTCGGACGCCGAATCCCCGAGCTGACCCTGGTGCGCCACGACGGCGTACCGGTGTCGCCTGCCGATCCGGGTGCCTGGACGGTGCTCTACTGCTTTCCTGGCGCGTTCGTACCCGGCGTACAGGGCCTCCCGCCGTACTGGGGGGACATCCCCGGTGCGCCCGGCTGCACGCTCGAGTCCAGCACCTATGCGGCACGGGCCGCCGATTTCGCCGCCGCTGGTGCGCGGATCCAGGGGGTCAGCACTCAGCGTCCGGACCAGTTGGCTGCCTTCGCCGCGCATGCCGAGCTGCCGTTCCCTCTGCTCTCCGACGCCGACGGGCGGCTCGCCACGGCGCTGCTGCTGCCCACCTTCCGAGCCGCCGGCACCGACCGGCTCAAGCGGGCCACGCTGCTGCTCGACCACGCCGCGACGGTGCGCGCCGTCCAGTTCCCTGTCACCGATCCGGCCGGCTCGGTCGACGAGATGCTGCGCCTGGTTCGGAACCACGTTCAGGTCGCCGGGTAAGCCGGCCATCATGCGTGGCGGTCTGTTGGCGAGCGTCCGGGGGATCACGGCACCGTTCTGGATCGCCTCCGGGACCCCTCGTCGGCCCGTCGGTGTCGTAGGGTGCCGGCATGGCGCAATCGGTGTGGGCCGACGGCGAGGCCTACGAGGCGTACGTGGGCCGGTGGAGCCGGCTGGTCGCGGGCGACTTCCTGCGCTGGCTGGACCTGCCGTCCGGCCTGCGCTGGCTCGACGTGGGCTGCGGCACCGGCGCGCTGACCGCGGCGGTCCTGGCCGAGGCGGACCCGGCGCACGTGACCGGGGTCGACCCGTCGGCCGGGTTCCTCGGGCACGCCCGGGACCGGGTCGGCGACCCCCGGGCCTCCTTTGAAGTGGGTGACGCCCGGGCGCTTCCGGTGACCGACGACGGCGTGGACGTCGTGGTCAGCGGGCTGGCGCTCAACTTCGTACCGGATCCGCCGCGGGCGGCGGCCGAGTTCGTCCGGGTCGTCCGGCCCGGCGGCGTCGCGGCCGCGTACGTCTGGGACTACGCCGGGGGCATGGCGATGATGCGTCACTTCTGGTCGGCGGCCGAGGCACTCGACCCGGCGGCGGCGAAACTGGACGAGGGGCGCCGGTTCCCGCTGTGCCGTCCCGACGCGTTGCATGCCCTGTGGACCGAGGCCGGCCTGGAGGCGGTGGCCGTGCAGCCGGTCGTCGTGCCCACGGTGTTCGCCGACTTCGACGCGTACTGGACGCCGTTCCTGGGTGGTCAGGGCCCGGCACCGACCTACGTGGCATCGCTGGCTGAGACGGACCGGGCCGCGCTGCGCGACCTCATCTCCTCCTGCCTGCCCGTCGAGGCGGACGGGTCGGTCCGGCTCACCGCGCGAGCCTGGGCGGTCCGCGGCACCGCGGCACGGTGACCCTGGAGGACTGGTGGGCGGCTCCGCCGCCGCGGCGGGTCAGCCATCTGCCGGACGTCGACCCCGAACTGCTGCGGGTGGCGCTGGACCCGCTGCCGCCGTCGGCGCCCGCCGTCGTGCACTACCGGCCCACCGTCGTGGGTCCGCTCGGCGACCTGGTGGACGCCCTTCTCGACCAGTTGGACGCCGTGGCGCTGACGATGTTCCCCCGCTGGCTGCCGGGAGCCGAGCGCCTCGACGGGGACGGGGCGCTCGGCGTCGCGGCGGTCCGCGCTCTCGCGGCCCGCGCCGCCGCCCGCTCCCCGCACTTCGGCCCGTTCCTCGCCGACCTCGCCGAGCGTGGGCTGCGCGGTCCGGGCCGGCCCGGTGGCCGGTCCCGCTTCCCGGCGGAGGTACGCGCCGTCGGGCTCGCCCGGGTGTTCGCGGAAGCGTACGACCGGAAGGGCTGCGTACTCCTCGTCGCCCTGCCCGACCTGGGCGCGGACGCCGAGCGGACGCTCGTGGCCGCGGCCGAGTGGCTGGTGCGGCACGGCGGCTTCACGGTGTGGCTGACCGGCGCGCCCCTGCGTCGGGCCGACCGGGTCCGCCCGGTGCCGGTGCGGGTGCCGGCGCGCTTCGCGGAGCTGGACCGCACGGCAGGTGGGAGGCCCGACAGCGGTCCCAGCGGCGAACCGGTGGTGCTGGCCTGGCCGCCGATCGCCGGGGTGCCGCGCGGCGACAGCCCGGCGGAGCAGGCGCTGGAACGCGCCCTCGCGGCGCACGAGTGGGCGCGGGGCCGGCGCTGGAACCAGACCTACGAGTGGCACGCGCTCGGCGAGTCGTACCGGCTGGATCTGTTTTGGCCCGCCGAGGGTCTTGCGGTCGAGGTGGACGGCCCGGAGCATCGGGGGCGAATCACTTTCGCCAACGACCGGCGGAGGGACGTGCAGCTGCAACTTCTCGGGCTGGACGTGCTCCGCTTCACCAAAGAGCAGGTGCAGTCCGACGTGCCGGCGGTGGTCGACGGGATCCGTCGGCTGCTGGCCCGGCGACGCACGGACGGCACGTACCCCCACGGAGATGAGACACCATGACGAGCCCGGCGGACGTCCCGAGCCTGACGCCGAACCAGATCAACGCCCTCGTGGTGCTGATGGTCGAGGCACGCCGACTCACCAACGCCGAGCTGCGGGAGCTGGCCGGCTTCGCGCTGACCGGCAAGGACAACGAGAAGCTCGTCAGGCTCGGCCTGGTCGAGACCGACCGGTCGCACCGGCCGTTCGCCCACGAGCTGACCGACGAGGGCTGGCGGGTGGTGCGGCAGCTGCACACCGCCCCGCCGCCGAAGCAGGGTGGCTCCGCGAGTCGGTCCCTGTTCACCCTCCTGTCCAACCTGCACCGCTCGCTGGACCGGCTGCGGGTCAGCCACGGCGACTTCTTCAAGCAGACCGGCGAGCCGGCTCCGGCCGCCGTCACCGCGCCGGAGCCCGCCGCCCCGGCCACGACGACCGCCCCGGCCACGACGACCGCCCCGGTCACGACGACCGCCCCGGTGGCGACGGCGGACGTGGAGGCGAGGGTCCGCGCGGCGTACCGGGACCTGGCGAGGGCGCCGGGCGCCTGGGTCGGCCTCGCGGACGTCCGGGACCGGCTCAGCGACACCGACCGGGCCACGGTCGACGCGACGTTGCGGACGATGGTCGGCCGGGAGGACGTCCGCATCATCCCGGTGGCGAACACCAAGTCGCTGACCCCGCGGGACCGGGCCGCGGCCGTGCGGATCGGGAACGAGGACAACCACGCCCTGGCGATCGGCGCGGCGTGATCCCCGACGACCAGCGGGCCGCCCTGGAGGCGGTGAGTCTCCAGCCGGCGGTCACCCCGGACGACGTCTGGCGGCCCAGCCGGCACAACGTGCCGGAGCTGCACGAAAAGGTGGTCGCGGAGATCCTGCGCGGGGTGGCGCGGGCGCGTACCGACGACACCAGCGTGCCGCTCGGCGTGGCCATGCAGGGCCGCGCGGGCGCCGGCAAGACGCACCTGCTCGGCGCGGTACGCGAACGCATCCAGCACGACGGCGGCTACTTCTTCCTGGTCGACATGGTCAGCGGCAAGACGTTCTGGGAGAGCGTCGCGCTGGCCCTGGTGGAAGGCATGGGCCGCGACCACATCGGCTGGGGCACCCAGCTGCGGACCTTCCTGCGCCGGCTCACCCCCCAGCTCGGGCTGCCGGTCGACGTCCGCGACGCGGTCGCCGGCATGCGACCGGTCGAGCGCGAGCACCTGGACGCGTTCATCCGGGCGCTGCGCACCCGTGACCGGGAGGTCGGGCGGGACTGCCAGGACACGGCCCGGGCACTGGTCCTGCACGGCGCCGTCGACTTCGAGGCGCAGGACGTCGGCTACGCCCACCTGATCTCCGAGGCGGGCGACCCGGCCGGTCGGGCGGCGTGGGGGCTCAGCGCCGCGATCCGTACCCCGCAGCAGATCGTCCAGGACATCTCCCGGTTGATGGCGCTGACGCTGGACCCCACGGTCATCGCCGTCGACCAGCTCGACACGCTCTTCGCGCAGACCAGCACGTCGCTGCTGGACCAGCACGCCGGGCTGGAGGACGGCCAGGCGAAGGTGATCGGCCCGATCGCCGACGGCCTGCTCAAGCTCCGCGACGTCACCCGCCGCACGCTCGTCGTCGTCTCCTGCCTGCCGGACACCTGGGAGCTGCTGACCCGCAGCGCGCCCACCCCGGTCGGGGACCGGTTCCGCCAGGCCACCCTCCCGGACCGGATCCCCACCCCGGAGATCGGCCGGGCCATCGTGGCGAAGCGGCTGTCCGCCGCGTTCGCCGGTCCGCGCTTCGTACCACCCCACCCCACGTGGCCGATCCACGCCGGCGCCTTCGTCGACGCGCCCACCCTGACGCCGCGCGCCCTGCTGCGCCGGGTCGACCGCCACGTCTCCTGGTGCCGCGACCGCGACGAGGTGGTGGAACTCGACCGCCTCATTGACGGCGCCGACGCGACATCGACGCCGGCCCCCGGTGCCGGAGGGGCCGGCGACCAGACGGCGGACGAGCGGCAGCTCCGCGAGCTGGACGCCCGGTTCGCCGAACTGGTCGCCGCGGCGGACGTGGCGGCCGCCCTCGCCCCGGCCACCGAGGACGAGCACATGCCGCCGCTGCTCGCGGCCGGTCTGGCGGCCTGGATCGCCGAGCAGGCGCCGACCGGTGCCACCTACAAGTACGACCCCCCGCCGGGGCGCAAGCCCGCGCTGCACGGGCGGCTCATCGAGGTGCTCGACGAGGCCACCGAGAACGAGGCGCACTGGTGTTTCCGGGCCGTCGCCCACCCCAACGCGGTCGCGGTCACCGCGCGGGTCCGGGCCGCCTGCACCATGGCCGGGCTGGACCGGGAGCTGCCGCAACGCCGGCTGGTGCTGCTGCGCAACGACCCGTGGCCGAGCGGGAGACGTACGACCGAGGTGTTGACCGCCTTCGACGCGGCCGGCGGCGTCCGGTGCGGGGTGGCGGAGGCGGACCTGCGGGTCTTCGCGGCGCTGCGGGTGCTGGCGGCCGAGCCGTCCGCCGCGTTGCAGGAGTGGCTGGTGGCCCGCCGCCCGGCCAGCGGCACCAGCCTGTTCCGGGCGGTCCTGCCCGGGCCCGACCCGGCACCCGCCGACACCGTGCCCAGACCGGGCACCGCGCCCGCCGCCGACGTCACCCGCCCCGCCGGTGCTGTCAGCGGACCGTCGACGAGGCCCGCCGCCGTGCGCGTGCCCCCCGACGCGGTCGACCTCGTGGTCGGCGCCGACGGCCGGACACCCCACCCCGTCGTCGCCGCAGCCGACGGGCGGTCGATCGGGCTGGGACGGACCGTCGAGGGCGGGCACCCGTTCACCGTGGACCTGGAGTCGCTCCGCCGGCACGCGGTCGTGTTCGCCGGATCCGGCTCGGGCAAGACGGTGCTCATCCGCCGGCTCGTCGAGGAGTGCGCCCGGCAGGGCGTCTCGTCGATCGTGCTCGACCCCAACAACGACCTCGCCCGGCTCGGCGACCCGTGGCCGGCCCCGCCGAGCGGCTGGGGCCCCGGCGACGCCGAGCGGGCCCAGGACTACCTCGCCCACACCGAGGTCACGGTGTGGACGCCCCGGGTCACCGCCGGGCGTCCGCTGAGCTTCCAGCCGCTGCCGGACTTCACCGCCCTACGTGACTGGCCGGACGAGTTCGACCAGGCGATCCGCTCCGCAGTGGAGGCACTCGCGCCGCGGGCCGGCGTCGACCGGTCGACCCGGCTGGCCCAGCAGGGCAAGGCCGTCCTCACCGAGGCCCTCCAGGCGTACGCGAGGAGCGGCATGGTGGGCCTGTCCGGCTTCACCGAGTTCCTCGCCGACCTGCCCGACGGGGTCAGCCGGCTGGCCCGCGCCGACAAGCTCGGCCAGGATCTGGCCGAGACGCTGAAGGCGGCGATGGTCACCGACCCGCTCTTCGGCGGGGTCGGCGCACCGGCCGACCCGGGACTGCTGCTGACGCCGTCGCCGGGACGACGGGCGCGGGTGTCGGTGATCAGCTTCGTCGGTCTCACCTCCGACCAGGAACGGCAGAGCTTCGTCAACCAGTTGCAGATGGCGCTCTTCGCCTGGATCAAGCGGCACCCCGCCGGCGACCGGCCGCTGGGCGGGCTCTTCGTCATGGACGAGGCGCAGACCCTCGCCCCGTCGACCGGGAACACGGCCTGCACGGCCAGCTCGATCGCGCTCGCCTCGCAGGCCCGCAAGTACGGGCTCGGGCTGGTCTTCGCCACCCAGGCGCCCAAGGGCCTGCACAACCAGATCTCCGGCAACGCGACGACGCAGTTCTTCGGGCTGCTCAACGCGCCCGCGCAGATCGACGCGGCCCGGCAGCTCGCGGAGGCCAAGGGCGGTCGGCTCCCCGACATCGGCCTGCTGAGCAGTGGGGAGTTCTACGCGGCGGGGGAGGGGTTCTCGTTCGTGAAGGTACGCACCCCGCTGTGCCTCACCCACCACCCGAAGGCGCCGCTGACCCCCGAGGAGGTCGTCACCCGGGCCCGCCCGGGCGGGCCCGACAGCTGACCCGCCGTACGCCCGCTGTCGGGCAGACGCGCGTCCGTTGTCGGCTACCCACCGTGTCCGCAACGGGACTGAGTCGTCGCCGCCGGTGGGACTCCCGGCCACCCTGATCCCGGCGCATCGTGAGCGCCCCGAGGATCGGAGGACGAATGACCATCCCTCGTCGATGGCGGCGGACCGGCGCACTGCTGGTCGCCGCCCTGGTGTCCACCCTGGTCGCCGCCCTGCTGCCCGCCTCGCCCGCCCTCGCCCTGCCCCCGGGGACGGGCTGGTCGGCGTCGTGGAGCTACTACCACCCGAGCGCCTTCCAGTACGCCGGCACCCTGCCCGGCGTGCGCCTGACCGGGTACGCCAGCGACAGCTTCGGCACCGTCAACACGTTCGGCACCATCGAGGACACCGCCGACGACGGGCGCTGCGCCCGGGTGATGCTCTACGCCAACGGTGCCGGCTACGTCGCCGACCGCACCACCTGCGGCAACGGCACCTACCTGACGTACTCCACCGGCACCTTCAGCCAGGGCCTGCTGGTGATCGTCTACCGGATGATCCCCGGCACCACGACCAACGACAAGGGCTACTACCTGTACGTGCCGCCCTCGGCCACCGATCCCGAGCTGCGGACGGTGGGTACCGGGGCGAGCTGGAACTACTACACCTCCACCTCCTTCCAGTACTCCGTCACCCGGCCGGGCGTGCGGTTGACCGGGTACGGCTCACACCAGTCCTCCGATCGGCGCTCCTCGCTGAGCACCGTCACGAAGACCGCCACGTCGACAGGCTGCGCCACGGCATCCGTCACCGGTGGGACGACCGTCAGCGGAGGCACCTGCGTCAACGGCGGAAGCGCGTCCTTCAACCGGTTCGACCACACGTACAACCTGGAGGCCTCGGCCTGCTACCAGCCGGTCCCCGGCACCCGACGCTGCCTCCCGCTGAACGTCCCGGCGCCCTGGTGACGGGCTGACGCGCCGGCCGCCGGCGACCGCGAGGTCACCGGCGGCCGGAACCGTGTCACGAGCCGGACCACCGGCGTCGGGTCAGTCGCGCGTCTTCGGCAGGTCGTACTGGTCGGCGGCGCGGCAGTCGCGCGGACCGCCCACCGCACCCGGCCCGACCCGATCCAGCGCCTCCCGGGCCCGGACGCGCCCCAGGTTCCAGGCGTACCAGGGGTCGGGCTCGGCCAGGTCGTCGGCGATCCAGCTCAGCGTGCACCGGCGTACCGGGTCGGGCAGCGTGCTCAGGGCCGGCGTGGCGTCGGCGGACAGCGCCCGCAGGTACCAGGCGTCGATCTTCCCGGTCTGCTCGTACCGGGCGATGTTGCGGCGGGCCGCGTAGTCCTCCGGGTTGAGCACCGCGAGGCTCAGCAGCATGACCACCGCGAGCGCCACCGTCAGACGCGGGACCCACCGGCCGCGCCAGCGGACACCGGCGGCGATGACCATCAGGAAGACCGCGCCGAGCAACAGCTCGAAGGCCATCACGAAGATCCGTTCCCCGGTGAAGCTGTAGACCTTCTGGTAGGTGTACATCCGGGACAGTGCGGACACCACGATGACGATGCTGAGCGTGCTCAGCAGGCCGAGCATGATCCGTAGCAGGATCCGCTCCGTCCGCGTCTCCCGTCGCGCCCAGCGGGTGACCCCACCCAGCACGGCCAGCGTCAACAGGGTGACCGCGACCAACTGCCAGAAGCCGCTGCGGGCGTACTCGGCGTAGCTCAGGCCGGCGGTGCGCAGCACGTGCCGCTCACCACCGAACAGCACGGTGAACTGCACGGCGACGAAGCCGACGAAGAGGGCGGTCAGGGCGGCGATCGGCGGCGCCCACTCGACGATGCCGAGGCTCCGTGTGGTGGGCCGGTCCACCCGGGACAGGTCGGGCGGGGCGGTGATCGTGTAGACGGCGGCGACCGCGATCAGCCCGCCGACCGCGAGCAGGAACGTCCCACGGAACGTCGCCGGAACGCTGACCTCCGGGATGACCTCACCCAGCACCAGCGAGAAGGCGGCGTCGGCGGAGGAGAGCAGCGCGCCGAAGACGAGCAGCACCGCCAGGGTGGCGACGACCGACCCGACGACCCGCCGGACGGTGCCGGTGTCGGCCGGCGCCTCGACGTGCCGTCGTACCCAGGGCAGCCCCCGGAACGCGGCGAGTGGCGCGGCCACCACGCTGAACAGGATCGACCGGATGAGGCGACCACCCACGATGGCCAACGCGGCGCAGCCGAGCGCGCCGAGCACGCAGAACGTCACCAGCCACCAGGCGTTCCGGAACGCCAGCACGGCCAGCAGGGCCAGGGCCGCCGCGGCCCACCCCGCGCGTACCGCCTGCTCGGCGCGGGGCCGACCGGCGACGCGGTGCCGGACGGCGACCACCACCGCGACCGTCAGGGCGAGCCAGCCGAGGAACCAGCCGATGCCGGTGCGGGTGAGCGGCACGAACGCGGCCACGCCGAGCGCACCGGCCAGGACCGCCGCCGGGGTCGTCCGACCCCGTGCGGCCTCCGGCCCGGGCCAGATCGTCCGGAGGAAGGACGGCTGCGGTGGTTGCGGGCGGAAGGAGTACGGCGACGTGGCCGACGCGTAGGGCACCCCGTGCGGAGGGCGCGGGCCGCCCGGGTGGACCGGCCAGCCGGGCGGCGGTCCCTGGGCGGTTCCGTTGCCGGACGGCGGGGGCGTCGCACGGCCGGACCCGGCGGCACCGTCGGAGGCGGGGCCGGTGGGGGTGGGGCCGTCGGAGGCGGCACCGTCGGAGGCGGGGCCGTCGGCGGTGCGACCGGTGGCGGGGCCGGTCGGTTCGGCGCCGTTCGTGGGCGGGGTGGCGTCCGTCGGGACGGTCGCCGCGGCCTTCGCCGGCGTGGCGTCGCGTTGCGTCGGGACGGCCGTGTCGGCGGGTGCCGCGGGTGTGTCCGTACCGTTCGCCGAGTCCGCGGCGGCCGGGAGCAGCGGCAGGAAGACCGCGTAGCCCCGCGTGCCGGACGGTACCTTCACCGGAATCGCCCATGCCGGCTGGTCCGTCCGGCCGGGCCACTCGATCGACGGGAGGCCGGTGGTCTCCGGCACGACCAGCAGGCGGGGTGCCGCCTCGGCGGGGATGCCGACGACACCCTCCGACGCGGCCGGCGCGGTACCCGAAGGCGTGGACGGCGTTGCGGCCTCCGGCACCGGGGTCGGTTCGGGCATGGCACCCTCCTTGATCGCTTCGGGGTGCTGACACTGTAGGGCCACGCGCACGCACCCCGTTGTCCCGCGCCGCCGACACCCGCGCGCCACCCCGTACGCCCCGACCCGTGATGGCAGGCTGAGCCTGATGTCTGTGTGACATGAAAATGTCACACAGACATCAGGCCAACCTCGGACCCGTCCCCGCCGCCGCGGCACTCACCGCGTGGTCGTGGGGCCGCCGCCGCTGCCGCGGTCGTCGAGCACGAGCGGGGCGCGGCCCTCGACCCGGTAGCGGATGTGGGTCACCTCGGGGGTGGGCACCACCCGCATCGGGGTCAGCTCGATCGCCTCCTTCTCGCCGAGGTCCAGGTCGGCGTCGAGCAGGCGCAGGCCGGTGCCGAGCACCACCGGTACGACGTGCAGTTCCAACTCGTCGAGCAGCCCGGCCCGGAGCACCTGCCGGACGAGGCTGCCACCGCCGGCCACCGCGACGTTCTTCCCGCCGGCCGCGGCGCGCGCCTGGTCGACCGCGCTGGCGATCCCGTCGGTGACGTACGTGAAGCTGGTGCCACCGCCGCGCACCAGGGTCTCCCGGGGCCGGTGCGTGACGACGAAGACCGGCGCGCGGAACGGCGGCTCGTCGCCCCACGGCACCTCACCGCCGTCGGCCAACCGGCGCCCCATGACGTACGCGCCGGCCGCCTCGAAGGTCTCGGCGATGATCTCGGAGTTGGTGTCCCGGAGGCCGCCGGCGAAGCCCTGCCGCTCCCGCCACGCCATCGCGTCGGTCGCCCAGCGGGTGACCCGGAAGAAGCCGGCGCTCTCGGCCGACGTCACCCAGTCGCCGTCACCGGTGTGCCGCGGCCCCGCGTAGAAGCCGTCCAGCGACACGGACAGTTGTGCGGTCACCTTGGTCATCGCGGTCGTTCCTCTCACCCCGGCGGCACCCTGGCGGCGCCGCTCACCGGGTGATCGGAGCCGGGCGGCGCGGTTCTACCGGACGGGGGTGTGACGGCGGTCACGTCAGGCGGGCGGCCCGTCGGACGAGGTGACGCCGCTCGGGGAGGCTGCCGGCGAGGCGGGCGGCCTCCCGCCAGGCCGCCGCCGCAGCCGGCAGGTCTCCGGCCTCCTCCAGGAGGTGGGCGCGGACGGCGAGCAGACGGTGGTGACCGGCGAGGGGCCCGGACTCCAGGGTGCCCAGCAGGTCCAGCCCGGCCCGGGGACCGCGCACCACGCCGAGGGCCACCGCCCGGTTGAGGGTGACGGCCGGGCCCGGCGCCAACCGCTCCAGCAGGTCGTACAGCGCCAGGACCTGCGGCCAGTCGGTGTCCGCCGTCGACGGCGCCTCCGCGTGCACGGCCGCGATGGCGGCCTGCACCTGGTAGGGCCCGAGCGGCAGCGTCGCCAGACTGTGGGCGACCAGCGCCGTGCCCTCCGCGATGGCGCTCCGGTCCCAGCGCGTACGGTCCTGTTCGGCCAGCGGCACCAGGTCACCGTCTTCTCCGGTACGGGCCGCGCCCCGCGCCTCGGTCAGCAGCATCAGCGCGAGCAGCCCCGCCGCCTCGCCGGAGTCGGGCAGCCGCTCGTACAGGCGGCGGGTCAACCGGATCGCCTGCCGGGTCAGGTCGACCCGGCGCAGCTCAGGGCCGCTGCTGGCGCTGTAGCCCTCGTTGAAGATCAGGTAGAGCACGTGCAGGACGACGGCGAGGCGGGGACCCCGTTCCGGCTCCGGCGGCAGGTCGAACCGGGCACCGGCCTCCCGCAGCCGTTGCTTGGCCCGGACGATGCGCTGCCCCATCGTCCTCTCCGGCAGCAGGAAGGCCGTGGCGATCTCGGCGGTGGTCAGCCCACCGACCGCGCGCA
The DNA here is from genome assembly GCF_044465805.1 of Micromonospora sp. NPDC049497. Taxonomy (NCBI): domain Bacteria; kingdom Bacillati; phylum Actinomycetota; class Actinomycetes; order Micromonosporales; family Micromonosporaceae; genus Micromonospora; species Micromonospora sp. NPDC049497. The sequence goes on from NZ_JBITMC010000002.1 coordinate 125,368, forward strand.
GGGTGAGCGCCACCTGGGCGGACGGGCCGAGGGCCGGGTGGCAGCAGAGGAAGAGCAGCTCCAGCACGTCGTCACGGGCCGGCTCGGCGTCCGGCGGCGGGGCCACCAGCGCGTCGCGGGGGGTGGCGTCGACCACGGCCACCTCCCGCCGCCGGCGGGCGGTGTCGGCCCGTACCTGGTCGACGTACCGGCGGGTCGCGACGGTCCGCAGCCAGGCCCCCGGGTGCTCCGGCACGCCGTCGCGGGTCCACGTCCGCACGGCGTCGAGCAGGGCGTCCTGGACGGCGTCCTCGGCCCGGGTGAAGTCGCCGTAGCGGCGCACCAGAGCGCCGAGCACCTGCGGCGCGAGGTGGCGCAGCAGGTCACCGAGAGGTTCGTCGCGGCTCAGGGCTCGCTGCCGTTCCCGGACATCAGCGGCCACACCTCCAGGCCGCCGCCGTTCCCGGTGCCGAACCCCAGGGCCGGGTACGACCGGGCGATCTCCAGGGCCCGCTCCTCCCCGTCCACGTCGACCACGAAGTACGAGCCGACGTACTCCTTGGCCTCCAGGTACGGGCCGTCGGTGACCACCGGCGTGTCCCCGGTCATCCGCACCGACCGCGCGCGGGGCACGAGTCCCTGGCTGTCCACGAGCTCTCCGGAGGCCCGCAGCGCATCGTTGAACGCGTCGACCTCGCCGATCAACGTGGAAAAGTCGTCGGCGGGCAGGCTGCTCCAGATTTCGTCGTTGCCGTAGATCAGCATCAGGTACTTCATCGCGTCTCCCCTCGCCGCCGGGTGGCTGACAGGACCGTACCGCGCCGGCCCGGTCGCTCCACCGCGGAAAACACCTCGCCACCACGGCCGTCGTGTGCCAGCGTGGTACCGACCGCGGTCACCGACGACGGGAGCAGGGGCGATGCGCCGACTCGAAAACTTCCTTCCCATCCGGATGCGAGCTTTCGAGGACCCGTCAGCCCATGGAGACCGTCAACATCGGCATTCTGGCGCACGTCGACGCTGGTAAGACCAGCCTGACCGAGCGCCTGCTCTTCGACACCGGCACGATCGACCGGCTCGGCAGCGTCGACGCCGGCACCACCCGCACCGACACCGGCGAGATCGAACGCCGGCGCGGCATCACCATCCGCTCCGCGGTGGCCGCGTTCTCCGTCGGGCGGCGCCAGGTCAACCTCATCGACACCCCCGGACACAGCGACTTCGTCGCGGAGGTCGAACGCGCGCTCGGCGTGCTCGACGGCGCCGTCCTGGTGCTCTCCGCCGTCGAGGGCGTCCAGCCGCACACCCGCGTCCTCATGCGGACCCTGCGGTCCCTGCGGCTGCCCACGGTGCTGTTCGTCAACAAGGTCGACCGCGTCGGCGCCCGCACCGACGCGCTGGTCGCGGACGTCCGCCGACTGCTCACCCCGGGCGTCGCGCCGATGGGCACGGTCCGCGCGGCCGGCACGGCCACCGCGACGGTGCGGGCGTACGACCGGCGCGACCCCGCCGCCGTGGTCGACTGGGCCACCGTGCTGGCGGACCACGACGACGAACTGCTCGCCGCGCTGGTCGAGGACCGGCCACCCGCCCCCGACCGGGTACGCGCCGCGCTGCGCGCGCAGACCGCCGCGGCGCGGGTGCACCCGCTGTACTTCGGATCGGCGATCACCGGGGCCGGCGTACCCGAGCTGCTCGACGCCCTCGCCCACCTGCTGCCACCGTCGCCGCCGCCCGAACCCGGGCTGCGGGCCCGGGTCTTCGCCGTCGACCGGGGACCCGGCGGGGAGCGCGTCGCGCACGTCCGCTCGTACGGGGGCGAGCTGACCCGCCGCCAGCGGGTGACCGCGTACCGCCGGACGCCCGACGGCCGGGTCGGCGACCAGCGGGTCCGGGTGACCGCGCTGCACGTCGCGGGCGCACCGGACGACGGGTCGCAGACGCTCACCGCCGGGCGGATCGCGCGGCTGCACGGGCTGACCGACGTGCGCATCGGCGACCAGCTCGGCTCGCCCGACGGTCTCGGCGGCGGCGCGCACTTCCCGGCGCCCACCCTGGAGACCACCGTCCGGCCGCGCCGCCCAGAGCAGGCCGAGGCGCTGCACGCCGCACTGCTCGACCTGGCCGCCACGGACCCGCTGATCCGGACCCGCGTCACTGCCGGCGGCGCGACGAGCGTGCTGCTCTACGGCGAGGTGCAGCGCGAGGTGCTGGCCACGACGCTCGCCGACACGTACGGGGTGCAGGCGGTCTTCGCCCCCGGCGAGCTGCTGCACGTCGAGCGCCCGGTGGGGGTCGGGCAGGCGGTGGAGATCATCGGCAACGGGTTCCTGGCCACGGTGGGACTGCGCGTCGAGCCGGGGGAGGGGGTCACCTACCGGCTGGCGGTGGAACTGGGCTCGCTGCCGCTGTCGTTCCACACCGCGATCGAGGAGACCGTCTTCGCCGCTCTCGACCAGGGCGTCCACGGCTGGCCGGTCACCGACGTGGCGGTCACCCTCACCCACAGCGGCTACTGGTCGCCGGTGAGCGCCGCCGGGGACTTCCGGAACCTCACCCCGTACGTGCTGATGCAGGCCCTGGCGCAGGCCCGCACCCGGGTGTACGAGCCGTGCCGGCACGTCGACTGCGAGGTTCCGGCGGACACGCTCGGTGCGGTGACCGCGTACCTGGCGGGGCTGGGCGGCCGGATCGACGGCACGGAGCCGGGAGCGGATTCGTGGCACGTCACCGGGGAACTGCCGGCCCGGTGCGAGCCCGAGGTCCGGCGACGGCTGCCGGACCTGACCCGGGGTGAGGGGGTGTGGACGTCGGTGCCGCGCGGCGACCGGGCGGTCGGCGGGAGGCCACCGCGCCGCCCGCGTACCGACGGCAACCCGTTCGACCGGGTGGAGTACACGCGTTTCCTGGCCCAGCGGCAGCTCGCGGCGGCCACCCGGTGAACGACCCTATGCTCGGGACATGGAACTTCGGATCTTCACCGAACCCCAGCAGGGCGCCACCTACGACGACCTGCTCGCCGTGGCACGCCGCGCCGAGGAGACCGGCTTCGGAGCGTTCTTCCGCTCCGACCACTACCTGAAGATGGGCTCGGTGAGCGGCGACCCCGGTCCGACCGACGCGTGGACCACCCTCGCCGGCCTGGCCCGGGACACCCGGGACATCCGGCTGGGCACCCTGATGACCGCCGCGACCTTCCGCCTGCCCGGCCCGCTCGCCATCACCGTGGCGCAGGTCGACCAGATGAGCGGCGGCCGCGTCGAGCTGGGCATCGGCACCGGCTGGTACGCCGAGGAGCACACCGCGTACGGGATCCCGTTCCCGGCGCTGGGCGAGCGGTTCGACCGGCTGGAGGAGCAGTTGGCCGTCATCACCGGCCTGTGGGAGACGCCGCCCGGGAAGACCTTCGATTTCGCGGGCCGGTACTACCCGGTCAGCGGCTCACCGGCCCTGCCCAAGCCGGTGCAGGACCCGCGCCCGCCGATCCTGCTCGGCGGCATGGGTCCCAAGCGCACACCCCGCCTCGCGGCCCGGTACGCCGACGAGTTCAACCTGCCGTTCGCCTCGGTCGCCGACTCCGTCGCCCAGTTCGACCGGGTCCGCGCGGCCTGCGCCGAGATCGGTCGCGACCCGGCCGGCATGGTGTGGTCCAACGCGCTGGTGCTCTGCTGCGGGCGGGACGACGCGGAGGTGGCCCGGCGGGCCGCCGCCATCGGCCGGGACCCGGACGAGCTGCGCGCCAACGGCCTCGCCGGCACTCCTGCCGAGGTCGTCGACCGGATCGGCGCGTACGCGGAGACCGGCAGCAGCCGCCTCTACCTCCAGGTGCTCGACCTGGCCGACCTGGACCACCTGGACCTGGTCGCCACCACAATCCTGCCCCAGGTGTAAGGAAGGGCACCTTCTTAACGCCTCGGGTAGAGGAAGGGTCCCCTCTTAACGCCGGACCTCCTGCGAGCCGGACGCTCCCGGGTCGCGGAGGATCGTGTCGAGTCGGCCGTCGCGGTCGCTGTCGACGTACGTGACGTCGGGGACCCCGTCGCCGTTCAGGTCGAACTGCACCACGTCGGCGACCCCGTCGCCGTCCAGGTCGGTGACCACCTCCACGGAGCCGTCCAGGTGGTGCGTGACGATCGACCGTCCCTCGGGACCCCGCGGCGGGGGACCGGGGTGCGGCACCGGCGTCGGCGCCGGGGGCGGCGCGGGCGTCGGCTGAGGGCCCGGCGTGGTGCCGGCCGCCCACTGGCCGAACGCCTCGGCGGTCCGGTGACCGGCCGGCGGGGCGCTCGCCGGTTCCACCCCCGTACCGGTCGGGTCGATCTCCTCCTCGGAGGGGAAGACGTCGCCCCGCGGGGCGGGATCGCGGTAGGTGCTCATCCGCACAGGGTTCCCCGCCTTCGACGGCGGTAACCGTCGGGGCGTACCGTCGGGCGCGCACGGCACCCGCCGGGGAGGCGGCACGACGGACGGGGGCACCTGATGGCACCGCGCCGCAACTGGGCGGGCAACGTCCACTACGCCGCCCGGCGGTTCCACGAGCCGGCGTCGCTGGACGAACTGCGCCGGCTGGTGGCCGGCAGCGACCGGCTGCGCGTGGTGGGCACGGGGCACTCCTTCAACCGCCTCGGCGACACCACCGGGGACCTGGTGTCGCTCGCCGCGCTGCCGGGCGCGGTCGAGCTGGACCCGGACGCCGCGACCGTCACCGTGCCGGCCGCGACGCGGTACGGGGACCTCGCGACCCTCCTGCACGAGCGGGGGTACGCGCTGGCCAACCTCGCCTCGCTGCCACACATCTCGGTCGCCGGTGCGGTCGCCACCGGCACCCACGGCTCGGGGGAACGCCTCGGCAGCCTCGCCGCCGCCGTCGCCGGGCTGGAACTGGTCACCGGCGAGGGGGACCTGGTCACGATCGACCGGGAGAGCGACCCGGACACGCTGTCCGGCGCGGTGGTCTCGCTCGGCGCGCTGGGTGTGGTCACCCGGGTCACCCTGGACGTGGTGCCCACCTTCGCGTTGCGCCAGTACGTCCGCCTCGGCCTGTCCCGGGCGGCGCTGGACGCCGCGCTCGGGTCCGCGTACAGCGTCAGTGTCTTCACCGACTGGCGGACGCCCGCGTTGCGGGAGGTGTGGCTCAAGCAGCGCGCGGAGGACCCGCCGCCGGAGGCGGACTGGCTCGGTACGGCGGCGGCCGACCACCCGCGCCACCCGGTCGCCGGCCTCTCCGCGGAGCACTGCACCCCGCAGCTCGGTGCGGCCGGGCCGTGGCACGAGCGGCTCCCGCACTTCCGGCTCGGCTTCACCCCGAGCAGCGGTGAGGAGTTGCAGTCGGAGTACCTGGTGCCCCGGACGGCCGCGGCCGACGTGTTGGCCGCGCTGGACCCGGTGGCGCACCTGATCGCGCCGGTGCTCCAGGTCTGCGAGCTGCGTACGGTCGCCGCCGACCGGCTCTGGCTGAGCCCGAGCCAGGGCCGCGACAGCCTCGCCGTGCACTTCACCTGGATCGCCGACGCGGCGCGGGTCCGCCCGGTGGTGGCGGCCCTGGAGGAGCGTCTGGCACCGTTCGCGCCGCGCCCGCACTGGGGCAAGGTCTTCGACGTCCCGCCGGCCGCCGTCGCCGCCACCTACCCGCGGTACGCGGACTTCCGCGTCCTGGCGGCGCGGCTGGACCCGGCGGGCGTGTTCCGCACGGATCTGCTCGACCGGTACGTCCCGCGCTGATCGCCCGGCCGGGCGCGTCAGGCGCCCGGACGTCCCGTGGCGAGCTGCCCGCGCAGGCTGCCGCGCTGGACGGCCCGGCTGATGTCGCTGGGTGAGACGATGCCGACCAACCGACCCTCGGAGACCACCAGAGCCCGCCCGTCGGCGCACTCGGACAGCCGGGGGAGCAGGTCGTTGAGCTGCTCGTCGGGGGAGGCGAGCACCAACTCGTCGGAGCGGCAGGACACCTCGGCCAGCGTGGTGCCGGCGCGGCGGTCCGCCGCGACGCCGCGTACCCGGTCGAGGGTGACCAGTCCGACCGGCCGGCCCTCCTCGGTGAGCGGCAGGGCCGAGTGCCGGTACGCGAACAGGTAGTTGTCCACGAAGTCGGCGACCGTCATCTCGCCCGAGGCGGTCTGCGGCTGCGGGGTCATCACGTCGGTGACCCGGACATTGCGCAGCGCGTCGCCCATCCGGGCCTGCCGCTCCTCCATGGCGGCGGCGCCGATCAGGAACCAGCCGATGAGGGCCAGCCACAGCCCGCCGAAGCCGGCGCCGGCGATGAACTGCCAGAATCCCAGGCCGATCAGCACCACACCGAGGATCCGGCCGGCGCGGGCGGCCACCACCGACGCCTTCGTCCGGTCGCCGGTGGCCTTCCACACCGCCGCGCGCAGCAGCCGGCCACCGTCCAGCGGCGCGGCGGGGAGCACGTTGAAGACGGCCAGCAACACGTTGATCCCGGCCAGCCAGGCCAGCACCCCGAGCAGCAGCCCCTCGTAGCCGGTCAGGGCGAGCGCCACCGCGATGCCGCCGAAGAAGACCCCGATGAGCAGGCTGACCAGCGGCCCGACACCGGCGATGCGCAGCTCCGCGCCCGGGTTGGGCGCCTCACCCTTCAGCTCGGCGACACCGCCGAAGAGCCAGAGCGTGATGCCGCCGACCTCCAGGCCGTTGCGCTTCGCCACGATCGCGTGGGAGACCTCGTGGGCGAGCAGGCCGAGGAAGAAGACGACCGCCGCGGCGAGACCCGCCAGGACGTACGCGATCACCGGCCGGTCCGGGTACGACCGGGGGAACTGATTGGCCGACAGCGCCCACGCGATCAGCAGGAAGATGACCAGGACGCTCCAGTTGACCCCGACCGGTACGCCCGCAATCCGGCCAAGCCGGAAACTCGCCCTCATGTACCGGTCATACCCCTGGAAGGTGCTGCCATGCCAGGGCTGAACGTCCCTCATGAGGCGATGTGATCCTTTCACCGTGGCGGCTGCACCACACACCGACGAACATCCAGCGTTCCTGGGTTCGCCTGCCGCCTTCTTCACCGCTTCATCGACGGCGAGTTGGCGCAGCTCAGCTCCGGCCGGTCGGCATTGATGCTGCTGCGCGGCGTACCGGGAACTGCCGTGAGGTGGATCGCGGAGGACGTAGCACACCGATGCGCCACTCAGGCGAGCAACTGTTACAACGACCAAATCTTGATGCACCGTCGCGACATTGCCTTGCCCTTCTTTACCGCTAACGCATCGTGTGAAGGTCGTCACTCCCGATGGGGCGGGCTGGGCGTACGCCTCCCCCGTAGATTGATCGATCTGATAGCCGAGATGTCGAGGAGTACGCGGCGGTGACCGCACTCTCCGCGGCGGCCATCGATTCGCTGCCCTCGAAGGGGATCCCGGATCGGTTCCGCGTGCGGCTCGACGGCGGTTCTGTCACCGAGCCCATTTCCGGATCCGACAGGCCGAAGGTGGGAGACGGTCCCAGCTCGGCCCCGGGCTTCGATCCCGGCGGTGGCAACGACGGTCAGTGGTGGAGCGTCGTATGGAGCGGTCGTGATTTGAGCGGCACATACGTTCCGCTGCGGCTCGGTGACAGCAGGCTTGGCTACCGGCACTACAGCGGACGGCACAATCTGACGTCGCTCGAGCCGTGGAAGGCCGTGTTGAAATCGCGTGGTCCGGACGCCAAGAGCAACTACACAGCGCTGCTGGTGGACAGGAATCTCGGTGTCCGGGAGACCGTCATCTTCGGCGTTCAGCTCTCCACGCGTACGAATGACCGCGAGTATGAAACTCCCGATGGTGCGTACATTGGAGTGATCACGGGCTACTGCAAGGGCAAGACCAAGTGCCCGAGCGCCGTCAACCGAGTCAAGGCTGGCTGAGGACGGAGAGCATGTCGACGAGCCTGGAGAACTGGGACCACGCGCATGAGCTTTTGCTAAGTGTGATGCTTCCGCTGATACTCGGTCCTCCAGGTTCAGCCACCGCCTCCCTCCCGCGGCTTCGCGGAGTCGTTCGGGCGGACGACCGACGGTCCCGGGTGGCCCTCTCGGGCGACGCCTCGATGACGTCCGGCGTTGCTGTCGAGGTGTCGCTGCCAGACCTGTACCGCGACTGGACTCTGCACGACGTCGACGCGGTGCTGGCCCATGTACGTACCGTGCTGGTGGAGGCGACCGGCCATGCCGCGTCGCCTGCCACTCTCCGGACGGACTGCTACGGCAACACGCTGATCGCCTTATCGGCAGCCGAGATTGCCAGCGCGCGTCTCACCATCGCACCCGAGCAGACACTGCTTCATCTGTTTCACCTCATGCAACGCGGGCCGATCCGCGAGTCGGTGGATGACGTGTACGCGTTCACCGGGTTCATGCTTCATGGCGGCGATCGGTGCCGGATCTACATCCGCGTCCTCGAATCCGGGGTCTCGTACGGCCTCGACATTCCGCTGATAGATGGCAACGGCAATACGATCCTCGGTCTGTCGGCAGCCTTCGGGCAGGAACTCGCGATGAAGCTAGGCGCCGACGGTGTTCTCTATGAGCCCGTGGTGGACCAGGCCGACGACTACTGCGCGCTCGTATACCGCCTCGACAGTTGGATCGAACCACCACAGTCCTGATCAGGTCAGTGCGAGTCCGGCGGCTCAGCTCGGACCGGTGGCTGACGTCGCCGTAAGGCGAGCCTCATCGTCGATTCAGCGGCTCAGCGTCCCGTCCGTGATGGCGTGGACGAAGGTGGCCCAGGCAATCGGGTCGACGGTGAGGATCGGGCCGCTCGGGTCCTTGCTGTCGCGGAGCCCGACGACGCCGGGGAGGTTGTCGGCGACCTCGACGCAGTCGCCGCCGTTGTTGCTGCGGCTGGACTTGCGCCAGACGGCACCGGTCAGGTCAGGCACGGGAATACTCCTCTGCGACTTGCTGGATCAGGTTCTTCGATCGGGACTCGTTGAGGGCGCGGCGTGCCATGTCGGCCCAGATGGCATCGTAGGCGGCGATCTCATGGGGCTTGTCGAGGTAGATCGCCCCGGTCGCGGCCTCCAGGTAAGCCACCGGCGGTTCCACCTCCTTGCCGCTGCTGTCTCGGGGAAACTCCATGATCGAGAAGGCTCCGGCCATCGCCCCGGCGTGCAGTCCGGCAGAAAATGTCAGCACCTGGACGATTACGTTCGGTAGTTCGGCGGCCTTCAGGATCTGGTGTAGCTGCTCCGCCATGATCGTGGCGCTGCCCACCGGGCGGCGCAACACCGCTTCATTGAGTATCACGCTCAGTTGCGGAGCCGAGAACCTGGTGAGCAGCCCCTGTCGTTCGATCCGGAGTTGGACGGCGCGCTGCCGCTCGTCGCTGTCTCCGGCGTCGACCGAGCCGCCGGGCATTTTGAAGACCTGCTCGGCGTAGGCGCGGGTCTGGAACAGGCCGGGGACCAGTTCAGGCTGATACTTGCGGATGTCGGAGGCGGCGGCCTCCAGCCCGATGTAGAGCTGGAACCAGCGGGGCAGGCCGGAGCCGATGTAGTCGTGCCACCAGTTCTTGTTCTCCCGCGTGGCAGCTGCCATCGCAAGAACCAGCTCGGTGTCCTCATCGGAAGCGTCGTAGAGCCGGAGCATCTCCTTGACGTCCGCCGCCCGGAAGCGGACGTTCTCGGCGCCGCTCTCGATGCGGTAGAGGGTCGCCCTCGCCCGGTCCAGTTCCTCGGCTGCCTTCTCCATCGTCAGCCCGGCGGCCTTGCGAAGTGCTTCGAGCTTCCTGCCGAGCTGCCGCCGAAGCATGGTCGATCCCGTTACGGCCTGTGACACCCCTGCCTCCGATGGTCAGGTCACGGTTGACGCGCATCTGCCCAATTAAACGCCGCCGATGTATCAGAAACAATAGACACGTCACACTGCGTTCCACTAGCGATATCAGAGGCGTCGCAGGCGACTCTTGTTAGACGTTGCATTTGATGTGATGCGGTGCTTCACTGCCTCTGCGGCCATTGTGGAGTTGTCGCTGCTCAGTGGCTATGTGTGCCCTGCTGTCGTACCGCCGATCGAGGCTGCGGTGGCAGGTGCCGGGGTGGGTCCGTCGGTGCGGGGCGGGCCTGCGGGCCCGCCCCTTCCACAGTTCGATCTCGACGGTTGAGAGGCAGGTTCTGCCATGCGCGTCTTCTTCCGGCGTCCCCGGCGTCGCCAGCGGTCGGTTCTCGGGCCGACCTGCTACCGCTCGGCGGCCTACCATCCGTTGCGGCCGTGGCAGGTGCGCGAGCGGCGGTTCCGGGCGACGTCGCTCGGGCATCGCGGGCTCGACCCGGGCGAGGTGCGGGAGTTCCTCGACCGGGTGGCCGGCGACCTGGCCGTCGTCTACGACGCGCTCGCGCAGAGCCGGCGGGAGACCGAGCGGGTCAAGGACGCGCTGCGCCGCTGGCAGTCGGAGCAGGCGCGGGCCCGCAACGAGCGGGGGTAGGCCGGTGAGCGAGCGCTGGGTCATCCACCTGCCGGTGGTCGCCAACGATCTGCTCTCCGCCCAACGGCTGGCCCGGGTGGTGGCGCACTGGACGCACGTTCTACCGCAGACCGAGCCGGGCGGCACCACCGTCTCGGCCGAGGACGACCAGAACGTACGCCACTGGGCCTTTTGTGATCGCTTGATGCCCGGGGGTCTGCGCTGCCTGTTGCGGCCCGAGCACGACGGTGAGTGCTCCCTGCGGTACCGCAGGCGGGTCGTTTGACTTTTCTGACGCTCGTAGCCCTGTAGGTCACGGGCGGGGTGTCTCGCGGGCGATGGTCACCTCGCGGGGCAGGGCCGCCGCTCGTACCGCCCAGTCCAGCGCGTAGTCGGCGACCTTCTCCCACCCCGGCTGTCCCACCGTGAAGTGCGACCGCCCGGCGAACTCGTGGTACGCGGTCAGCGCCCGCGATTTCTGGTACAGCGCCGCGGTGCCGCGCACCACCGACGCGGGCACCACGTGGTCGGCCCCGCCGGCCAGGAGCAGCAGCGGGGCCCGGTCGTGACGGCCGGTGTCGACCCGCGCCGGCGAGTGGGGGTCGAGGTTGGCGAAGGCGCCCTCGAAGAGCACCCGGCCGGAGCCGGGCACCGCGTACCGTTCCCAGGCCCGGTCCGACTCCCGCCGGTCGAGGGTGTTGCCGAACGCGTAGTGGAAGTCGTCGGCGGTGAACGGCACGGCCCGGTGCCGGTTCGCCGGGTTGCGCAGGATCGAGAACCCCGACCGCAGGGTGCTCAGTGGCAGCTTGAGAACGCCCTTGGGCGCGGCCGGGTGGACCCCGACGGCCGCCGCGCCGAGGCCCCGGTCGACCAGGATCTGGGCGATCAGCCCGCCGAACGAGTGGCCCATGATCATCGGCGGTCTCGGCAGGCCCCGGATCAGCCGGTCGTAGTGGTCGGCGATCTCCCCGATGCTCTGCTGGGCGATCGGCGTGGGGTCCGCCCGGAGCTGTTCGACCTCGCCCTCCATGCCGGGCCAGGGGGAGGCCACCACGCGCAGGCCCCGGGCGGCGTACCGGTCGGCCCACCGCTCCCAGCTGCGTGACGTCATCCACAGCCCGTGGATCAGGACCACGGTGTCGGGCGCGAGGGCCATGGCGTCCCCTTCCGCTCGGCGTGCGGCGGCACCGCCGGTGCGACGGGCTCGGGGCGGTTACCCGTTCCGGGTGCCGGGAATCGTCAGGCGGTCGGCGGCGGGGCGGACAGTTCGTCCACCACGACGACGCTGGTGCCGGGACGTACCTCGGCGAGCAGTTCCCGCTGGCCGCTCCGGGTCAGCCGGATGCAGCCGTTGGTGGTGTTCTCGCCCAACTCGCCGTCGTGGTACCAGCTGTGCAGGCCGATGTGCGCGCCGCGCAGGCCGGCGGGGACCGCGTCCGGGTCGTCCGGCACGGCGCCGAGGGCGAAGATGTCGACGCCGCCGTACACCTCCTCCGGCGGCGGGGTCCGGCCCAGGACGAACGTGCGGCCCAGCGGGGTCTCCTGGCCCTGCTGTCCGAGGCTGACCTCCCAGGAGCGGACGGCCCGGCCGGCGCGGTACCAGGTCAGCCGGTGCGGCTTGCGCTCGACGACGATCTGGTCGCGCAGCGCGACGGTCGTGAAGCCGCCGGGGGGCAGCCACGCGAGGGTGCGGTTCGCCGAGGGGAGCAGCACCGCCGTCCAGCCCGCCCGGCGCTGGGCGATCGGCATGGTCACCTCGACGCCGCTGATGGTGGGGGCGAGGAACGCCAACGGCCGGCCGCCGGGCGCGGTGTAGGCGGCGATCCGGCGCGTCGGGTGCACCCCCTCGGTGAGCGGGGTGGTGTCCATGGTGTCCGGGTCGGCCGGGAAGCCGGCGGGTGCCGGGCCGTAGTCGACCACCGGCAGGCCGGCGGGCGCGGGCGCGGCGGGCGGCACGCTCTCCGCGGGGGTCGGGGTCGGTGCCGCCGTGGGCGACGCCGGCCCCTGCGCCGTCGGCCCCTGCGCCGCCGGCCGGGTCACCGTCGGGGGCGCCGGCTCCGGGGTCAGGGCCCAGCCCGTCGCACCGGCGGCCAGCAACAGCAGGGGTACGCCCACCGCCGCGCCGATCCAGCGGAACCGACGCGACGGGCTGATCCGGTCAAAAGGCACCAAACCACTGTACGACTCGGGCGTTAGGAAGGGCCCCTTGTTATGCAGATGGCGATAACAAGGGGCCCTTGCTTGCACTTCAGCTGAGGCGGGCGCCGATGTGGATGGCGACCGCGTCGTGGGCGGGGATGTTCGCGGCGAACCAGCCGTTGCCGTCCACCGTGATCACCGAGCCGCTGCACGAGCCGGCCGAGTAGGTGCCGTGGACGACGTCGCAGTACCGGCCCGCCGGGAGCCCGGCGTAGTAGGACCGGCCGTTGATCGCGTAGTCCTCGTCGTTGATGGTGATGAAGCCCTTGCCGCTCCGGCCGAAGGCGATGTGGTTGTTGCCGTTGTCGTACCAGTTGACGACGCCGGCGCCCTCGGTGGCGTTGCGGAAGCCGACCATGTTGGCGATGACGCCCCAACGGTGTTCGCACTCCCAGCCGGAGTAGCAGGCGGTGTTGAGGACCTTGCCACTGGAGTCCTGCGGCGGACCCTGGTCGCGCCCGCTGAAGGTGTAGCTGGACATGACCGTCGGCGAGCCGTACGGCCAGGCCAGCATGAAGGCGTTGGCCAGGGCGTAGATGCCCCGGTCCCGGTAGGTCAGCACGCCGGCCGCGTCGCGCTGGGTGTCGTGGTTGTCGACGAACACCGACGAGACCGAGCTGGGCAGGTGGCCCCAGCCCTCGCCGAAGTTGCGCAGGTAGGCGAGCTTCTCCGAGCGGAACACCCGGGCCAGGTCCTTGCCGTACCGGAACTCGTGCACGTCGCCGTTGCCGGTGTACTCGTTCGGCGTGATCGGCTCACCGGCGCCGTAGATGACCTCCTGCACGATGTACGCCGAGCGGGACAGCTTGCCCTTGATGGCGGCGATGTCCCCGGCCGGCATGTGCTTGCTGGCGTCCAGCCGGAAGCCGTCCACGCCGAGCGAGAGCAGGTCGTTCATGTACCCGGCGATCTTCGTCCGGACGTAGTCCGACTCGGTCTTCAGGTCGGAGAGGTTGACCAGCTCGCAGTTCTGCACCTGGTACCGGTCGCCGTAGCTGGTGATCTCGTTACCGGAGGTGCCGCAGTAGTGGAAGTCCTGCGACGAGTAGATGCCCGGGTAGTTGTAGTGCCCGTACGACGAGCCGGCCCAGCCGGTGCCGCCGTTGTCCTGGCCGGACATGTGGTTGATGACCGCGTCCACGATGACCTTCACGCCGGCGGCGTGGCAGGTGTCGACCATGGACTTGAACTGCGCCCGGGTGCCCCTGCGGGACTCGATCCGGTAGCTGACGGGCTGGTACGCCACCCACCACTCGGAGCGCTTGACGTGCTCCTGCGGCGGGGAGACCTGCACGTACCCGTAGCCCTTCGGGCCCAGGGTGCTCTGACACTCGCTCGCCACCGAGGACCAGTTCCACTCGAACAGGTTGGCGATGACCTTCTTGGTGCCGGCGGGAGACGCGGCGGCCGGGGGTGCCGTCACGACGGTCGGCAGGAGCAGGCTCGCGATCACGCCGAGGGCGGCGACCGCGGAGAAACATCGACGTCGATGCATCTGTGACTCCATACGGGGGTGATGGGGACGGGGTGGTGGTGCCAGGGGGAGGGGCTTCCAGTTGCCGGGATCTTGCAACTCGGCCTGAAATTTTCCGAAAGATTACAAGCGAGTTACAGGGGCTGTCAACGCATGGACATGCGTCACTACCGTCCGTCCGCGCATTGCGACACACCGGCCCGTACACGCGCCCGACCGCCGCGCGGTTCGACGGAGTGACGAGAAATTCTTCGCCTCGGGTGATCCGCCGGCCGCGCCCTTCCGTACAGGAGGGGGAGCAGGGTCGGCCGGTGGCGCGCCACCGCGAGACGATCGAGGAGCAGATGGCCCGGGCACAACAGAACCAGAAGGCCACGACGGTCCGGACCACCACCAGCAGCCGGGGGGTCCGCACGCGGTCCCGGGCGGCGGCGGTCCTGTTCGGTGTCTCCGCCCTCGCCGGGGCGTGGGCGGTCACCATGCTCACCGGCGTGGGCTCGACGGCGTACGCGTACGGCTTCTTCTTCACCGAGTTCTTCGCCGGGGTGATCACCCTGGTGTCGCTGAGTCTCACCGTGATGATGGGGCTGCTCGCCACCGACCGGCTGGTGCTGCTGATCCGGCACCGGGTGCTGCTGCAGTCGGCGCACCGGGCCACCGGCATCCTCGGCGTCGCCGGACTGGTCTTCCACGTACTGACGAAGATCGCCACCGGGCGGGCCTCCGCCACCGACGCGGTCGTGCCGTTCGTCGGGGGCCGGGGCCTCTACGTCGGCCTCGGCACGGTGGCCGCCCTGCTGATGGTGAGCGTGTTCTGGACCGGCATCATCCGCGCCCGCTTCGCGGGAGTGGGTCCGAAGTGGCTCTGGCGGACCCTGCACTCCGCCGCGTACCTCTCCTGGCCGTTCGGAATCTTCCACGGCCTCAACGCCGGCCGGCCCGCGGCGCCCTGGGTGATCGTCAGCTACCTCGCCTGCGTGCTGCTGGTCGTGCTGGCGCTGCTCGTCCGGCTCTCGGTGAGCCTGGGCCGGCGCAGCCGGGAGCAGCAGCAGGCCACCGCCATCAACAAGGCCATGGCCGCCCGGCCCGCCGAGGAGACCACCGGTCGGTCGCTGCTCAAGGGTCTCGGCCGGCGCGACAAGGAGAAGAAGACCGCGGAGCGGACGCCCGGGTGGGCCGACACCACCGCCGCCGGCTCGTGGACCGCGTCCGGCGGCCGGCGCCGTGACCCGGAACGGTTCACCGTGCCGGTGGTGCCCGAGGCCGGCTCCCTCCGGGAGCCGACCCGCCCCCCGCGCCGCCGCCGGGACGAGGAACCGGAGCCCGTCCCGGTCCGCTCCGGCCGGCGCCGGGACGACCTGGAGGCGCCCGCCGCCCGGTCCGCCCGACGGCGGGTGGAGGAGCCGGACGAGCCACGGTCGTCGCGCCGCCGCGACACCGAGCGCGAGCCGGTGGCAGCTCGGCGGTCCGAGGAGCGGTTGTCCCGCCGGGTCGAGGAGGAGCCCGCCCCGAGCGGTCGGCGCTACCGCGACGACGACGAGGTCGGCACCGGCCGCCGGTCGCGCGCCGACGTCCGGAGCCGCTACCCGGTGTCGCCGCCGGCCGGCCTCGAGGAGCCCGAGGAGCCGTGGGACAGCCCGCGGCGCTGGGAGACGACCTCGCCGATCTCGGCGGGACCGATCTCCGCGGGTCCCATCTCCGCCGGCCCGATCTCGGCCGCCCCGCGCAGCGGCAGTGGCCGGCACAGCGCCGAGGACGACCTGCCCGAGGCCGAGCCGGACTACTGGCGGCCGCCGGCCCGGTACGTTGCCGAGGACG
The DNA here is from genome assembly GCF_044465805.1 of Micromonospora sp. NPDC049497. Taxonomy (NCBI): domain Bacteria; kingdom Bacillati; phylum Actinomycetota; class Actinomycetes; order Micromonosporales; family Micromonosporaceae; genus Micromonospora; species Micromonospora sp. NPDC049497. Next base: position 141,244 of record NZ_JBITMC010000002.1, read on the forward strand.
TGCCGCCCGTCGACGACACCCCCACCCTGGTCGACCTCGCCTCCCGCCGCGCCCGCCGGGCCGCCGGGGACAGCCGCTCCGCCCGGCGCCGCCGCGCCAACGCCGCCGACGTCGACGGCGCGTACTGGGCCGGGCTGCGGGGTGAGGCGAAGTGATGCGTACGACGGTGCCCCCGGTCGCCTGCGTCGGTGAGCCCCGGCTCACCGCCGGCTTCGCCGAGTTCGGCCGCCTCGACCTGCTGGCCCACGAGGAGGTGCACGGCCCGATCGGGCCGATCGAGCCGGCCCACCTGCTCCGGCTCGCCGAGGGCGTCCAGCTCAAGGGCAAGGGCGGGGCCGGTTTCCCGTTCGCGAAGAAGCTGCGCGCCGTGCTGGAGTCCTGCGAGCGGCAGGACCTCGGTGCCGTCGTGGTCGTCAACGCCAGCGAGGGGGAGCCGGCCAGTTGGAAGGACAAGGTGCTGCTCACCCGAGCACCGCACCTGATCCTCGACGGGGCCGCCCTGGCCGCGTACGCGCTGGACGCCGAGGAGATCGTGATCGGGGTGGCCGACGACGGGGTGGGCCGCGACTCGCTGGCCGAGGCGCTCCAGGAACGCCGGATGCCGGTGGAGACCACCATCGTCACCGTGCCGCACCGGTTCATCTCCGGCGAGGGCGGCGCGCTGGTCAACGGGATCAACGGCCTGCCGCACATCCCGCCCGGCACGAAGAAGCGCTCCAGCGACTCCGGTGTCGGTGGACTGCCCACCCTGCTGTCCAACGCCGAGACGTACGCCCAGCTCGCGGTGGCCGCCCGGCTCGGACCGTACGAGTACGCGGCGCTCGGCACCGACGACGAACCCGGCACCGTCCTGCTCACCGTGACCGGCGCGGCGAAGCGGCCGGCGGTCGTGGAGTGTGCCGCCGGCACCCCGCTGCGGGAGATCCTCGACCTGTGCGAGGTGCCGGACTCGCAAGGCATCCTGGTGGGCGGCTACCACGGCAAGTGGATCACCCAGGAGGCGGCGGACCGGGCCGAGATCTCGCGCAAGGGCCTCGCCGCCGTCGGTGGCACCCTCGGCGCCGGCATCGTCGTTCCGCTCGGCACGGACACCTGCCCGCTGGGCGAGGCCGCGCAGGTGGTGCGTTACCTGGCCGGGGAGTCCGCCGGCCAGTGCGGTCCGTGCAGGATGGGCCTGCCGGACCTGGCCCGCGCCGTCGACCTGGCGGTGTCCGGCAGCGCGCCGGTGGAGGTGGTCCGGGCCGCCGCCGGCGACGTCAAGGGCCGGGGGGCGTGCAGCCACCCCGACGGTACGGCGCGGTTCGCGCTCTCGGCGATGGAGGTCTTCGCCGAGGACCTGCGCCTGCACACCACCGGCGACGGCTGCGGCCGGCGGGTCAAGGGCGTGATGGGCCTGCCCGGCGCGCCCGACGAGAACCCGCAGAAGCTCACCCTGGACTGGTCGCGCTGCGACGGGCACGGCCTCTGCGCGCACGTCGTACCGGACTTCATCCGGCTCGACGCCAACGGATACCCCGCCTTTCCGCCCACCCCCGTGCCGACCTGGCTGCGGGAGGGCGCGCTGAAGGCGGTCAAGGTCTGCCCCGAACTCGCGCTGCGGCTGTCCACGGTCGAGTAGCGCGCCCGTACGAAGGGAGACGCGGATGCTCCGCGTAGCGGTGAGCACCGGACGACCGGGCGGTCGGCGTGACCCGGCGTGGCGCGCCCGGCGGGCCGGCACGGCGGTGGCCCTGGTCGCCGCGCTGCTGGGCGCCGCGTCCTGCGGAAACGCCGACCGGGCCACGCCGGCCGCCGCCGCGACCGCCGCGACCGCGGCGCCGACGACCGGCGCGCCCTCGGCGGCGGCGGCGCCGGTCGCCGTGCCGGAGACCCTGCGCTTCACCGCGAGGACCCTCGACGGCGCGCCCTTCGACACCGGAGCGCTGGCCGGCAGGCCGGTGGTGCTGTGGTTCTGGGCGCCGTGGTGCGCCACCTGCGCGTCGCAGGCGTGGACGGTCGCCGAGGTGGCGCCGGCGTATCGGGACACCGTGCCGGTCATCGGTGTCGCCGGCCTCGGCGAGCAGCGCGCGATGAAGGACTTCGTGACCGAGTTCGAGCTGGCCGCCGTTCCGCAGCTCGACGACCGGACCGGCGCGCTGTGGCGGCGTTTCGAGATCGTCGAGCAGAGCACCTTCGTCATCATCGACCGCACCGGAAAGGTCGTGCACCAGGGGTTCCTCGACGGCGAGGACCTCACCCGCCGCCTGAAGGCCCTCGCCGCCTGACGCCGCGCCCGGCCGCGCGGCAGCGTGTGCGACCCGTCGCAACGGGTAACGCTGCGTACGCCACGCGAGGCCTGGGGAGGCTGTGATGGACACGTACCCCGCGGTGGAGGATCACGGCCTGATCGGGGACCTGCAGACGGCCGCGCTCGTGTCCCGGGACGGCACGCTCGACTGGTTCTGCGCGCCCCGTTTCGACTCGCCCAGCCTGTTCGCCGGTCTGCTCGACCGGCGACGCGGCGGACACTTCACGATCAGCCCGCACGAGGTCGACCACGTCTGCAAACAGCTCTACCTGCCCGGCACGCCGATCCTGATCACCCGTTTCCTCAGCGCCGACGGCGTCGCCGAACTGGTCGACTTCATGCCGGTGACCGGCGAGACGGTGACCGACCGGCACACGATCGTCCGGATGGTCCGCATCGTCCGAGGCTGCATGCGGCTGCGGATGGACTGCCAGCCGCGGTTCGACTACGGCCGGCAGACGCACACGGTGGAGTTCACTGGACACGGGACGGTCTTCCGGGGCCGGGACCTCTCCCTCACCGTCAACCCGGTCCGGCGTGGCCAACCGCTCCTCGACGAAGGGGACTTCGTCCGCGAGGAGGGCGGCGTCCGCATCGTCGGCACCCTCACCGAGGGAGATGTCGGGGGCGTGATCATGCATGCCGGGCCCGCCGAGTCGCCCCGTGTGGTGCATCCGGACGAGATCGAGGAGCTGTTCGCCGAGACCCGGGACTTCTGGCGGCGCTGGCTGGATCGCTCCCGCTACACCGGGCGGTGGCGGGAGATGGTGGAACGCTCCGCCATGACGCTCAAGCTGATGACGTACGCCCCGACCGGCGCGCTGGTCGCGGCGCCCACGGCCGGGCTGCCCGAGCGGATCGGCGGGGAACGGAACTGGGACTACCGCTACACGTGGATCCGCGACGCCTCGTTCTCGGTGCACGCCCTGCTCGGGCTGGGCTTCACCGACGAGGCGCGGCGGTACCTGGAGTGGATCAACGCGCGGATCACGGAGGCCGAGGAGAACCACGTACCGGTGCAGGTCATGTACCGCGTGGACGGTGGCCGCGACCTCTCCGAGGAGCTGCTGCCCCACCTGGAGGGCTACCGCGGGTCCGGTCCGGTCCGGGTCGGCAACGACGCCGCGACCCAGCTCCAGCTCGACATCTACGGCGAGACCATGAACTGCCTGCACCTGGCCGACTGCCACGGCCTACGCAGCTCCCACGACCACTGGCGGAACACGATTCGCATGATGAACTGGCTCTGCGACCACTGGGACCGGCCCGAGGACGGCATCTGGGAGACCCGGGCCGGTCGCCAGGACTTCACCTACGGGCGCCTCATGTCGTGGGTGGCGTTCGACCGGGCCATCCGCCTCGCCCGGCGCCTCGGCCGCCCGGCCGACCTGTCCCGGTGGGCGACCGCCCGCGACGCCGTGTACGACCAGATCATGAGCCGGGGATTCCACCGTGGACGGGAGGCGTTCGTCCAGCACTACGACACCGACGTGCTGGACGCCTCGCTGCTGAGCATGCCGGCGGTCGGGTTCGTCACGCCGGGCGACCCGATGTGGCAGTCGACCCTGCGGGCGATGGACGCCGAACTCGTGTCGGACACCCTCGTCTACCGCTACGACCCGGCCGTGTCACCCGACGGCCTGCCCGGTGACGAGGGCACGTTCACCATGTGCACCTTCTGGTACGTGCAGGCCCTCGCCCAGTCGGGTCGCCTCGATGACGCCCGGCTGGCGTTCGAGAAGATGCTCACCTACAGCAGCCAACTCGGTCTCTACTCCGAGGAGATCGCCCCGAGCGGCGAGCAGATCGGCAACTTCCCGCAGGCGTTCAGCCACCTGTCGCTGATCAGCACCGCGACCGTCCTGAACGAGATGCTCGACGCCCGCCGGTGACGCCGCCGCCGGGGACCGGCGGCGGCGCACACTCAGCGCGGGGTGAGGACGTCGGCTCCCAGGCGGTCGCGGAGGACCTCCGGAACCACGACCGAGCCGTCGGGCTGCTGGAACTGCTCCAGGATGGCCGGGAACAGCCGGCTGGTGGCCAGCGCCGAGCCGTTGAGCGTGTGCACGAAGCGGGTCTGCCTGCCGCCCGGCTCGCGGTAGCGGATGGCCGCCCGGCGGGCCTGGTAGTCACCGCCCCAGGAGACCGACGAGACCTCCTTGTACTTGCCGGTGCTCGGCATCCAGACCTCGATGTCGAGGGTCTTGCGCATCGCGGCGCTGGAGTCGCCGGCCGCCAGCAGGCTGGTCTGGTGGTGCAGGCCCAACCGCTCGACCAGGCTCTCCACGTGGGCGACCATCTCACCCAGCGCGGCGTCCGCCTGCCCCGGCAGCGTGAACTGGAAGATCTCCACCTTGTTGAACTGGTGACCCCGGACCGTGCCGCGTTCGTCCGAGTGCGAACCGGCCGCCTCCCGCCGGTAGCACGGCGTGTACGCGAACCGCTTCAGGGGCAGCGCGGCGGTCTCCAGGATCTCGTCCTGGTACGCGCCGAGGATCGCCGTCTCCGACGTCGGCAGCAGGAACTGGCCGCGCGGGGCGGACTGCCGGTCCAGGTGGTAGACGTCGTCGTAGAACTTGGGGAACTGCCCGGCGGCGAAGCCGGCGGTGTCCAGCAGCAGGTGCGGCGGGAGCAGGAACTCGTAACCCGCCCCGATGTTCTGGTCGATCAGCCAGTTGAGCAGCGCCCACTCCAGCCGCGCGCCCATGCCCGTGTACATCCAGAAGCCCGAGCCGCCGAGCTTGACGCCGCGCTCGTGGTCGACCAGCCCGAGCATCCGGCTCAGCTCGACGTGGTCGCGGAGCTTCTCGATCTCCGGCGGCGCGCCGAAGGTCCTGACGACCCGGTTGGCCTCCTTGCCGCCGGGCACCACGTCGTCGGCGGGCAGGTTGGGCAGCTCGCTCATCCGGTCCCGCAGGCGGCCCTGCACCTCGTCCAGCTCGGCCTCCAGCTCGGCGAGCTGCTTGCGGCCCGCCTCCGGGGCGGCCACCTCGGGCTCCCGGCCGGCCCGCTTGGCCTCCGCGTACGCCCGGGCCTCGGCCTTGCGGCGCTGGCGGTCGCCGTCGATCTCACTGATCAGGCTGCGCCGCTGCTGGTCGAGCTGCTGGATCTCGTCCAGCGCGCGGGTCACCTCCGCCGGGTCCAGTCGCTTGGCCAGCGCGGACGCCACCGCGTCGCGATCCTTCCGGATCAACTCCATGTCGAGCATGCTGCTCCGTACGCCTCCGTCCGGACGTCAGGTGAACCTCCCGATGCTACCGTCGCGGCCCTCGGGGCCCCGGCCCGGTGTCAGAGCCGGATCGGCATCAGCATCGAGAAGGACCTGTCGTCGTCGGCGCGGCGGACGGCCAGCGGGGTGATCGGCCCGTCCAGCTCCAGCACCAGTTGGCCGTCGCCGGCCGCGTCGAGGGCCTGGAGCAGGTACGCGCCGTTCACCCCGACCCGGAACCCGTCCGCCGGGTTGTCCACCTCGTCGGAGCCCAACAGCCGTACCCCGCCCCGCCCGTCCGGGCCGAGCACCGTGACGGCCAGGTCCGCCCCCTCGTGCCGCCGGCGGACCACCGGGGCGTCCGCGCCGGTCAGCGCCGCGCGCAGGGCCGCCACGTCGACGGTCACGCGGTGCGCCGGGCCGTCGGCCGGTGCCGTCCGCGTCAGGCGGCGCCAGTCCGGGAAGTCGTACGGCAGGACGGCGGCGGACACCGTACGCCCGGCCACGGCGACCTCGACGGTGCCGGCGGTCACGGTCAGGTGCGCCTCCGGAGTGCTCCCGGCACCCGTGTCGAGCAGGACGCGCGCCTCGTCGACGAGCCCGACCGGGACGAGGACCGCCGCGGCCGGACCGTCGAGACGGCCGGGAGCGTGTGCCACCGCGAGCCGGTGGCGGTCGGTGGCGACCAGCCGGACACCGTCGGGGCCGGCGTCGAGGAGCACGCCGGTGAGCACCGGCAGGTCGGGGTCGGTGCCGACGGCGAAGCGGACGGCGTCCACGGCGACGGCCAGGGCGGCGCGGGACACGACGATGCGGGTGGTCACGAGTTGCTCCTCGGGATCGATGAGGGTGCGGATCCGGGAGAGCTCGCGGCGGGCGTCGGCGAGGCCGTCCTCCAGCCGGCGCAGGTGCGCGTCCAGCAGGCGGTGCACGGCGGCCGGCTCGGCGCGTACCGCGGCGGCGATCCCGGCGACCGGCATGCCGACCCGGCGCAGCCCGGCGACCAGCCGCGCCGGCCGCACCTGGTCGTCGGTGTACCAGCGGTAGCCGGTGACCGGGTCGACCAGGGCCGGCACCAGTACGCCCGCCGAGTCGTAGAACCGCAGGGCGCTGACCGTCAGGCCGCTGGCCCGGGCCAGCTCGCCGATGCTGCGCAGGTCGCTCTCCACGACGACTGATCCTGTCCCCTCAAGCTGGTCGAGGGTCAACCGTCCTGCACCACGCGGAAGGTCATGCCCGCCTTCACCAGCCGGTCCAGCAGCGCGTCGCCCATCGCCGTCACCGGGGTCACCTGGCCCGAGGTGGCCGGCAGGTCGTCCAGCGCGAGGCACAGCGCCGACTCGGCGAGCATCTTCGCCGTCTCGTCGTAACCGGGGTCGCCGCCGGACACCTCGGTCACCACCCGACGGCCGCCGCCGGTGCCCACGAACCGCACCCGGAACCAGGACTTGGCCCGCTGCTCCGGCGTCGGCCCCTGGCCGGAGGCGAGCCGGCCCAGCAGCCAGCGCCGCGTCGGAGGCACCTTCACCAGCCCGACCAGGCCGGCGAACCCCGCACCGGCGATGAGGATCGTCGGCAGCCGCTTCACCGCCGCGAAGTGCCGGTAGCGGAAGTCCGGGCCGTACTCCGGGCGGGCGGCGGCCGAGCGGCGGACCACCTGCGGGTCGATGGTGGGCAGCGGCACCGCCCACCTGCCGATGTCCTTCGAGCGGCCGACCTTCCCCGGTACGGCGCGTACCCGGCGACCCTCCGGCCGGGGCTCGACCGCCCGGCGCTCCTTCGCGGCCCGGCTCGTCTCACCGGTACGCGAGAACGCCGTCAGCGCCGAGTGGTAGGTGCCGGCGGAGAACCTGCCGCCGGCCCGGACGTACCCGTCGACGGTGACCGGCCCGTCGGTGGGCAGGTGCTTGAGCGTGTACCAGACGCCCAGGTCGTGCGGGACCGAGTCGAAGCCGCAGGTGTGCACCAGCCGGGCTCCGGTGCGCACCGCCTCGGCGTGGTGCCGCACGTACACGGTGTCGACGAACTCCGGCTCACCGGTGATGTCCAGGTAGTCGGTGCCGGCCCGGGCGCAGGCCGCGACGAGCGGCTCGCCGTGGTGCACGTACGGCCCGACGGTGGTGGCGACGACGCGGGCGCTCTCCGCCACCGCCCGCAGCGACTCCGCGTCGGTCACGTCGGCGGTGAGCAGGGGCAACCCGGCCAGGTCCGGGTCGATCGCGGCGAGCCGTCCGCGGACCGTCGCGAGCTTCTCCGGGTTGCGTCCGGCGAGCGCCCAGCGCAGCCCGGGTGGCGCGTTGCGGGCCAGGTACTCCGCGGTGAGCGCCCCGGTGAAGCCGGTCGCGCCGAACAGGACGAGGTCGTACGGGCGGTCGTCACGCATCCGCCGAGTCTGCCACCCGCCCGGCCGCCGGTCACGGGGCTACGGCAGCAGGACCGTGCGGACGCAGCCGTCGGCCCGGTCGCGGAACAACGCGTACCCCTGCGGCCCCTGCTCCAGCGGCAGCTCGTGGGTGGCCAGGTGCTCGGTGCGCAACTCGCCCGAGGTCATCCGCTCCAGCAGCATGGGGATGTAGCGCTGCCCGTGCTGCCGGGCACCCCGCACGGTGAGCCCCTTGGCGGTGACCGCGCCGAGCGGGAAGGCGTCCACGAAGCCGGTGAACTCGCCGAGCACGAACACGGACCCGCCCTTGCGGCAGGCGTGCACCGCCTCGCGTACCGCGTCGGGTCGCTCCGGACGGCCGGTGAACCGATCCGCCAGGGACCGGGGCGTGTCACCGTCCCAGCCCGCGCCGACCGCCTCGACGCACACGTCCGGTCCCCGGCCGCCGGTGCGTTCCCGCAGCTCGGCGGGGACGTCGGCGAGCGAGTAGTCGATCGTCTCCGCGCCGGCGTGCCGCCGGACCATCCGCAGCCGGTCAGGGTGCCGGTCGACGACGATGACCCGTTCCGCGCCGAGCAGGGCCGCGGCCCGGGCGGTGAGCTGCCCGACCGCGCCGGCCCCCCACACCGCCACCACGTCCCCCGGGCGTACGCCGCCGAGGTCGGCGGCCATCCAGGCGGCCGGTGCGGCGTCGGAGGCGAACAGCGCCCGGTCGTCCTCCACCGCCTCCGGGACGGTGAAGGCCCCGACGTCGGCGTACGGGACGCGGACGTACTCGGCGTGGCTGCCGGCGAACCCGCCCATCGCCCGGGGCTGCCCGAACGCCCCGCCGGTCGGGTGTCCCCAGGACTCCTCGGCGACCGCCGGGTCAGCGCTGCCGTTGTCGCAGCAGGCGAAGAGGTCGCGCCGGCAGTACCAGCAGGCGCCGCAGGCCACCCCGGCACACACCACCACCCGGTCGCCCACCCGGTGCCGGCGCACCTCCGGACCCACCTCGACCACCTCGCCGAGGAACTCGTGCCCGAGCACGTCCCCGACGGCCAGGTACGGCACGCGGCCGGCGAGCAGCGGCAGGTCACCCCCGCAGGTGGCGCTGCGCCGTACCCGCACGACGGCGTCGTGGCCGTTTCGCAGCTCCGGGTCGGGCACCTCGCGTACCTCCAGCTCGCCGGCACCCACCCAGCACAGCGCCCTCATCCCGGCGGCCCCGCGCGGTCCATGGCCGGGCGGTCCGCGCGCAGCACCTCGCCGGTCTCGGCGAGCTGCTTGGCCTGCCGCAGCGCCGTCCGGATCGGCCGCCCGGGGTCGTCACCGGCGGTGTGGGCGGCGAGCCCGGCGGGCGTCGCGCCGGCCCGCGGTCGGGCGGCCAGCTCGGTGCCCCGGCACCCCGGCGCCGGCCGGACCTCCACCTGCACAGCGTTGCCGAGCCGGCGCAGCGGCTCCGCCCACCGTCCGCCGGGCAGCACCTCGCCGGGCGCGCGGTCGACCGTGACGACCTGCCAGCGTCCGGGCCGCGGGTCCGTCCCGGCCGCGCGGGGCCAGCTTCTCCGACGGCGTACGCGCAGCGCCCGCGCCGCCACCGCGCCGGCCGCCCACGCGACGGCGACGCCGGTCGTCCGTGCGATCCGTCCCACCGTTCCTCCCCGCCGGTCGCCCAGGGTGCCGTTGTCCGGTCCGCCGGTGCGGTGCCGTCCCGCGAACCTCTCCAGGGTCGGGCGGGGCGGGGTGAAGCCGGTTCCCCCGGAAGGGGTGAACCCGGCCGGGCGGGGTAACCGCGGGCCGCAGGACCTGGGGAGCGGCACGAGTCCGTTGGGGGTGTGGCCGAGTGCCGGAGGACCGTGGGAAGACAGGGGTCGCCGCGACCACGGCCGGTACGCCGCTGCTGGCGTCCCGGATGGCGCCACCGCCGCTGCCGGAACCGGTGGTCCTCCGGCCCCGGCTGCTGCGGGCGCTGGACGAGGGGACCGCCGGGCCGGTCACCCTGGTCTCCGCGCCCGCCGGCTGGGGCAAGACGACACTGCTCGCCTCGTGGTGGCACGCCGTCGCGGGGGCCGGCCCGGGTGCGGGTGTCGGATGGGTCGCCGTGGAGGCCGGTGACGACTCCGACCGGCTCTGGACCTACCTCGCGGCGGCGCTGCGCGCGGCCACCCGGGAGACCGACGGCCGGTCCGAGCCGCCGCTGCCCGACCGGTCCCCGCGGCCGGACCAGTTGGAGCTGCTGGCCGTGGCGCTCGCCGCCCGGGAGCAGCCGGTCCTGCTGGTCCTCGACGACCTGCACCGGATCACCGACCCGGCGGCGCTGACCGGGCTGGAGTTCCTGCTCCGGCATGCCGAGGGACGGCTGCGGCTGCTGGTCGGCGCGCGGGCCGGGCTGCCGCTGGCGGTGCACCGGCTGCGGTTGGCCGGCGAGCTGACCGAGGTCGGCCCGGACGAGCTGGCGTTCACCGGCGACGAGATCGCCGACCTGCTGACCGCCCACGGGGTGGTGCTTCCGGTGGCCGGGGTGCGCCGGCTGCGGGAACGCACCGGGGGCTGGCCGGCCGCGCTCCGGTTCGCCGCGTTGGCGCTGCGCGGGCGGCCCGATCCGGCCCGCTGGGTCGAGCAGTTCGGGGGTGACCAGCCGGACGTGGCCGGCTACCTGAACGAGGAGGTGCTCGCGGGCCTGGACTCCGAGACCCGGGACGTGCTGCGGCGTACCGCCGTGGCCGACACGGTCTGCACCGGCCTCGCCGATGCGCTCACCGGGCGCGCCGACACCGAGGAGACCCTGGCCGGCCTCGCCAGTGACGGCGGCCTGCTGCGCCGGGACGACAGCCGCCCACCCTGGTACCGCTGCCACCCGCTGCTGGCCGACCTGCTGCACGCCGAGCTGGCCCGGCTGCCGGCCGACGAGCTGCGTGAGCTGCACCTGCGGGCGACGGGCTGGTACGCCGACAACGGCCGTCCGGCCGACGCCCTGCGGCACGCGCTGCACGCCGGGGAGTGGACCCGGGCCACCGACCTGTTCGTCGCCCGCTGGCCGGAGCTGGCCCCCTACGACGGCGACGGGCCGACCGGCCCGGCGCCCGCGCCCCCGCCGGCGGACGCGGTGCGGCACGACCCGGAGCTCGCCCTGGCCTGCGCCGCCGAGCGGGCCCACGCCGGGGACGGCGACGCGGCGGCGGGTCACCTGCGGATGGCGGTGGAGGCCGCCCGGTCGCTGCCGGCGCCCCGCCGGGACCGGTTCCGGTCGCTGGCCGCCGCCGTGGAGCTGGCCCTGGCCCGGCTCGCCGGAGACCCGTCCGGGGTACGCGCCGCGGCCGACCGGCTGCGCGCCGCCCACCCGCCCGCACCCCTGCCGGCCGAACCCCGGGGCGGTGACGCCGTCACCGACGCCGACGTGCGGGCGGTCACCGAGACCGCCCTCGGACTGGCCGACCTGGCCGACGGGGACCTGCGGGCCGCCGCCGCGGCCTTCGCCCGGTCGGTGTCCACCTCGCGGGAGGCGGGCCGGCTCCGGACCGAACTCGTCGGCGCGAGCCGGGCGGCGTTGCTGCACGCGGTCCGGGGCGACCTGCGGGCCGCCGAGGACCTCGCCCGGGAGGCGTTGGCCCTGCCGCCCTGCCACGGCTGGGCGTGCCGGTTGGACTGCGGCTACGCGTACCTGGCGCTGGCGGTGGTGGCGCTGCACCGGGACCAGCCGGAGGAGGCCGAGGCGAACCTGGCGCTGGCGGCCCCGGCGACCGGCGAGGCACCGGCCGGCGCGGTGGCGGCGCTGTGCCGGGCGCACCTGCTGCGCGACGCCGGTGACCTCGCCGGCGGGCACCGGACGCTGGTCGAGGCCCGCGAACGGCTCGCCGACCGGCCCGGCGCGGGAGAGCTGACGCACTGGCTGATCGCCGCCGAGGCGGACGTGCGCGGTGCGCGGGGCGACCTGGACACGGCCCGCAGCCTGCTCGCCGACCGGGTACGCGACGGCGCCGCGCCGGTCGAGTCACTGGCGGTCGCGCTGGCCCGGGTCGAGCTGCGTGCCGGCGACCCCCGGGCAGCCGACCGCACGCTGCCGGACTGGCAGGCGCCGGAGGCGGCGGACTGGCCGCTGCCGGTCCGGCTGGACGCCGCGGTGCTGGACGCGGTGCTGGCCCGGCGCGCCGCCGACGACCGGCGGGCGGGGCGGATCCTGGAGCGGGCACTGGACCTCGCCGCGCCGGAGGGCTACCGCCGGCCCTTCACCCGCGCCGAGCCCGGCGTGCGGGACCTGCTCGCCGCGCACCTCGACGCCGGCACCGCGCACTGGCCGACGGTCAGCGACCTGGTGCGCGGCGTCGACGAGCCGCCCGACGGCCCCCCGCCGGGGCCGGGTCCGGCGGAGCTGGACGAGCCGCTGACGGAGCGGGAGCTGACCATCCTGCGGTACCTGCAGAGCATCCTGTCCAATGTGGAGATCGCCGCCGAGCTGTCCCTGTCGGTCAACACGGTGAAGACCCACGTCCGCAACATCTACCGCAAGCTCGACGCGACCCGTCGCCGGGACGCCGTCCGCCGCGCCCGCGACCTCCACCTGATCTGATCCCGCCCTCCGGCCACGAGCGGTTCACGGGTTGGCGGTCGCGTCGACCACCGTCAGGAGCTCCGGGAGGTCGTAGCCGCCGTCGTGGCGGACGTCGTTGACGAACAGGGTCGGGGTGGCGTTGACGCCGCTGCGGATGCCGCCGACGAAGTCGCGGCGCACCCGGTCGCCGTACTCCTGGCGCCCGATCTCGGCACGGATCTCGTCGGCGGGCAGTCCGAGCTGCTCGATGCCGAGCGACAGGTGCACCGGGTCGAGCTGGTCCTGGTGCTCGAACAGCCAGTCGTGCATCTCCCAGAACCGTCCGCGCCGGTCGGCCGCCTCGGTCGCCTCGGCGGCGCTCTCCGCGTACGGGTGGACGTTGGCGATCGGGAAGTGCCGGTAGGCCAGCCGGACCGTCTCCGCCCGCTGCCGCAGCAGCTCCGCGAGGTTCGCGTACGCGGCACCGCAGAACCGGCACTGGAAGTCGCCGTACTGGACGATCGTCACCGGCGCGTCCACCGGCCCGCGTACGTGGTCGATGTCGGTCACCGGGGTCCGGAGTCGGGCGGTCACCTGAAGAGGGGTGGTCATCGCGTCACCGCCCGCCCGCGCCGAGCACCGGGGCGACGGCGACGCGGTTCTGCACCTCCCGGACACCGGGCGCCGACCAGACTGTCCGCTCCACCTCGGCCCGTTCCGGCATCGAGTGCACGAGCCCGCTGAGCACCACCGTGTCGCCGTGCACCCGGACGTCGATCCGTTCCGCCTCGGTCGCCCGGTTCCGGGCGAGGGCGTCGACGATCCGGTCGGTCAGGGTGTGCGCGTCGGCCCGGATGCCGGGGCGGACGGTGATCCCGTTGCCGACCCCGCGTACGCCGGTGAGCCGGGCCACCGCGCGTTCGGCGGCCTGGCGCTGGTACTCCCACTCGACCTCGCCGTGCAGCGTCACCCAGCCCTGCGCGACGGTGACGTCGACCTGCCCGACCGGCACGAACGCGTCCCACTCCAGCGTGTGCGCGGCAGCGGCGGCGATGTCCTCATCGGCCCGCTCGGCGCCGCCGTCCAGTCGTACGGTGAGGTCGTTCGCGACCGCGCGGACCCGGGCGACGCGGTGCGCCGCGCGTTCGGCGGCCCATTTCTTCGCGTAGCTGTCCACCCGGCCGGTCAGGCTGACCACGCCCTCGGAGACGGTCACGCCGATCTCGTGCGGCCGGACCCGGGGCTCCCAGGTCAACTCGTCGAGGACGGCGGACTGGATCTCCTGGTCGAGACGGCTGATCGTCGCGATGGCCATCGGTGACTCCCTCCTCGATGCCGACGCCGGACGCGTCGCACGCCTCCTGATCCTCCCGCCGGTGGGGGTGACGTCTCCTCACCCGGCCCGGGTGAGGTTCTGGGAGCGCTTCCATGCAGCAGTGTGGATGGGTTAGGGTGAGCCGATCCTCGGATGCGGGAGCCACGCGCCGACCGCCGGAAGCCAGGGCAGCTCCGGCCAGTACCGCACGTCGCCCGTCCCGGACACCAGGTCCCCCTGCGTCCGGGCCTCCCCCCGAGAGGAACCCGCAGATGCGGAGAAGTGTCGTCGGCGTGGTGGTGGCCGCGCTGGCCGCCGTCGCGGCCGTGGTCGCGGTGCCGTTCACCGCCGTCGGAGCGCCGGCCGCCGAGGCGTACGCCTGGAAGAACGTCCGGATCGACGGCGGTGGCTTCGTTCCCGGCATCGTCTTCAACCCGACCGAGAAGAACCTGATCTACGCCCGCACCGACATCGGCGGCCTGTACCGCTGGGAGCAGACCAGCGGGTCCTGGACGCCGCTGCTGGACTGGGTGGGCCCGGACAAGTGGGGCTGGAACGGCGTGGTCAGCGTCGCCACCGACCCCGTGCAGACCAACCGGGTGTACGCCGCCGTCGGCATGTACACCAACGACTGGGACCCGAACAACGGCGCGATCCTGCGGTCGACCGACAGGGGCGCCACCTGGCAGGCCACCGAGCTGCCCTTCAAGAACGGCGGCAACATGCCCGGCCGGGGCATGGGGGAGCGGCTCGCCGTCGACCCCCACCGCAACAACGTCGTCTACTACGGCGCCGAGGGCGGCAACGGCCTGTGGCGCAGCACCGACTTCGGTGCGACCTGGGCCCGTGTCGCCAGCTTCCCAAACGCCGGGAACTACCGCGTGGACCCGGGCGACCCGAACGGCTACAACGGCCAGAACCAGGGCCTGACCTGGGTCAGCTTCGACTCCGCCACCGGCACGCCCGGCACCGCCACGCGGACGGTCTACGTCGGGGTCGCGGACAAGGAGAACCCGGTGTACCGGAGCACCGACGCCGGCGTGACCTGGGAGCGCATCCCCGGGCAGCCCACCGGCTACCTCGCGCACAAGGGCGTCGTCGACCCGGTCGGCGGCCACCTCTACATCGCCACCAGCGACACCGGCGGCCCGTACGACGGCGGCAAGGGCGACGTCTGGAAGTTCACCCGGTCCACCGGCGCCTGGACCCGGATCAGCCCCGTCCCGTCGACCAGCACCGACAACACCTTCGGCTACTCGGGGCTGACCATCGACCGGAAGAACCCGAACACCCTGATGGTCGCCACCCAGATCGCCTGGTGGCCGGACGTGCAGTTCTTCCGCAGCACCGACGGCGGCGCCACGTGGAGCCGGATCTGGGACTGGACGTCGTACCCGCAGCGCAGCTTCCGCTACACCATGGACGTCTCCACCTCGCCGTGGCTCACCTTCGGCAACACCGACCCGAGCCCACCGGACACCTCGCCGAAGCTGGGCTGGATGACCGAGTCGATGGAGATCGACCCGCACGACCCCAACCGGATGATGTACGGCACCGGCGCGACGATCTACGGCACCACCGACCTGACGAAGTGGGGCACCGCCGAGAAGCTCACCATCCGCCCGATGGCGAAGGGTCTGGAGGAGACCGCCGTGCTCGACCTGATCAGCCCGCCCTCCGGGGCGCCCCTGGTCAGCGGCCTCGGCGACATCGGCGGCTTCCGGCACACCGATCTCGACGCCGTACCGCCGATGATGTTCACCCGGCCCGGCTTCACCACCACCACGAGCCTGGACTACGCCGAGACCAGGCCGGAGATCATGGTGCGGGCCGGCAACTTCACCGACGCCGACCGCCCCGGCGACAGCCACGTCGCGTTCTCCACCGACGGCGGCGCGAACTGGTTCCAGGGCACCGAACCGTCCGGTGTGAACAGTGGCGGCACGGTCGCGGCGTCCGCCGACGGCAGCCGGTTCGTCTGGGCGCCCGGCGACGCCGGCCGGGCCGTCGTCCGGTCGACCGGCTTCGGCACCTCCTGGACCCCGTCCACCGGCATCCCGGCGAACGCGACGATCGAGTCCGACCGGGTCGACCCGAACCGCTTCTACGGCTTCGGCGGCGGCCGTTTCCACGTCAGCACCGACGGCGGCGCCAGCTTCACCGCCAGCGCCGCCACCGGCCTGCCCAGCAGCGCCCGGTTCAAGGCGGTACCCGGACGACAGGGCGACATCTGGCTCGCCGGCTCCAACGGGCTGTGGCACTCCACCGACGGCGGAGCCAGCTTCACCCGGTCGAGTACCGTCACCAGCGCCGGCAACGTGGGCTTCGGCAAGGCGGCTCCCGGTCGTACGTACCCGGCGCTGTTCCTCATCGGCACGGTCGACGGCCAACACGGCGTCTTCCGCTCCGACGACACCGGCGCCACCTGGGTACGGATCAACGACGACCGGCACCAGTACGGCAACGCGGGCGAGGCCCTGACCGGCGACCCCCGCGTGTACGGCCGGGTCTACCTCGGCACCAACGGCCGGGGCATCCTCGTGGCCGACCGGGTCGGCGGCACCCCCACGCCCACCCCGACCACCCCCACGCCCACGCCGACGACTCCGACGCCCACGCCCACCGGTCCGACGCCGACGCCGACGACCCCACCTCCCGGCGGCTGCCTCGCCACCTACCGGGTCACCGGATCGTGGTCCGGCGGATTCCAGGCCGAGGTGGTCGTCCGCAACGGCGGCACCTCGGGGATCGCCGGCTGGACGGTGGGGTGGACCTTCCCGGACGGGCAGAGGGTCACCCAGCTCTGGGGAGGTACGCACACCCAGACCGGTGCGACCGTCTCCGTCCGCGACGCCGGCTGGAACGGCGCACTCGGTGCGGGGGCGAGCACCACCGTCGGCTTCCTCGGCAGCTGGACCACTCGCAACGGCACACCGGCCGCGGTGACCTGCACGGCCCGGTGACCGCTACGGCCCGCTGACGCGCGACCCCCGGAAACCCGTCCCCCGGGGGTCGCGCCCCCGCCGGGCCGGCCCCGCGCGGGCGGGGTGGGCACGACACGGGCCCCGGACGACTCCAAGGTCGTCCGGGGCCCGTGTCGTGTTCGCTCAGCCGTCCAGGTTGACGGGGGAGTTGGGCCGGTCGACGTCGACGAACTCGATGTCGTCGACGGCGCGGTCGCCGCGGCTGCCGGCGGCCCGGGCGGCCGTGCCCGCGGCCCAGCCGACGGCGGCGCCGACGAGGGCGGCGCCCATCAGCAGGGTCCACGGCAGTGCCGGCCGGCGGCCGGCCAGCGCGTCGAAGGCCAGTGTGGCCCGGCGCCGCGCCTCGTCGGCCGCGGAGCCGACCAGGTCGCCGGCCTCGTCCGCCAGCCCGGAGCCGCCACGACGGGCCGAGCGGGCGGTGTCCCGTACGCTCTCGCCCGCCGAGCCGACCGCCGAGAGCAGGTGCTGCCACGCCTGGTCCGCGATCCGCTCGGGCTTGCTGCGGCGGTCCAGCAGGTTGGTTCCGAACATCGGGGTTACCTCCTCGGGGTGCCGAAGCCCCGCGCCACTTCGGACTCCGGCGTCTCCGGCGTTGCGCTTCGCCTGTCCCGCTGATGCCCAGCGGGCCGCCCGCGCAAACCGGTGCGGGTCAGCGGAGCGTGACCGCCGCCGGTACGCCGCGCGCGAAGTCCTCGTCGTCGTCCTCGTCACCGTCGCCACCGCCGCCGAAACCGCAGGCCAGTACGAGGGCGAGCAGCGCGCCGACTCCGGCCAGCGCGGCAAGTCTCCTGATCATCGATCGTCCTCTCCGTCGCAGTCGCCGTCCTCCGGCCGATGGTAGGCATCGCCGGCAACCCCTCGGATGACACCACGCCGGGCCGGCCGGGTGCGCCGGCACGGGTGAGGCGGGGTGGGGCACGCCCGGGGACGGTGATTGCGGCCGTCCGGGCGGAAGACCGTTACCCTGATCCGGCGACGTCGTCCCACCGGGGCGAGCGTCGGGTGAATAAGAAGTGAAAAGTCCGGATAAGGGCGATTTTCTGCACCCGAACAGCAGAATTGCTCATCCCGAGGGGTGGCGACCGAGGCCGTCGGAGGAATACTCTCGGTCGCGGCCCGCGTACTGATGAGGCGCCCGGGGGACGGGCGAGTGGAGGTGCTCGCGTGAGCCTGTCGATCGTGAAGTCGGTTCTGCCCGGTGGTGTCATCGAGATCGCTCCGCGTGGCGAGATCGACGTGGACACCGCGTACGAGGTGCGCGAGGCGATCGCCGAGGTCCTGGCGAAGGGCCGACCGACCCGCATCGAGCTCAACATGCGACTCGTCACCTTCATCGACTCCGTCGGCATCAGCGCGATGGTCGCCGGATTCCAGACCGCCGAGGTGAGTGGCGTCAAGCTCGTCGTCACCGAGCCGAGCCGGTTCGTGCACCGGCAGCTCTGGGTGACCGGCCTGCTGGGCCTCTTCGGCGCTCCCGAGCCCTACTACGCCGCCGCCTCGGCGCCCGAGGTCATCCCCGGCGCCTGAGGCCGCCGGAAAGACGGGCGAGCCGGGCGGGCCGGGTCAGTCCAGGCCGGTCAGGTCGACGTCCGAGACCTCGGTGACCGCCCGGATCGCCGTCACCGACGCGTACCCGGCGGCGAGCAGTGCCACGTCGGTGCCGGCCTGGGCCGCCTCGCCCGGCTCCTCCAGCGAGGTCCGCACGAAGCCGTGCCCGGCCTCGGCCACCGTCATCTGCACCTGACCGAAGCTGGCCAGGGTGCCCCGGCGCACGCCGCGCAGGCGCCCGTGGGGCAGGTCGGGGGCGTTCACGTTCAGCACGCTCCCGGTCGGTCCGGCGGTCAGCCGGGGCAGCAGGTCCAGGGCGACCCGCGCGGCGGTGAACCAGTTCCGTTCGGCGTCGCGTACGCGGGCGGCGGCGGCCACCGCGGCCCCGCCACTGACCGCCGTGGCCTCGCCGGCGGTGAGCACGTCCAGGGAGACGGCCATCGCGCGGCAGCCGTTCGACACGGCGGTGAACGCGGCGCCCACGGTGCCGGAGTGCAGCACGGCGCGGCCGGCGTTGGCGCCGCGGTTGATGCCGGAGAGCACCACCGCCGGCGGCGGCCCGAACGCGCCGTGCACCGCGATGAGCGCGATGAAGCCGGGGGAGCCGCCCACCCCGTACGCGGGCACGCCCTCCAGCTCGGGCAGCGGGTGCTCGCGGACCACCACGTGCCCGTCGCGTTCGACGGCGGTCAACGCGGCGCTGGTGCCGCTCGCCTCCTCCAGCGGCGCGGCGACCACCACGTCCAGGCCCCGGTCGGCGGCGGCGCGGGCGAGGGCCTGGATGCCCGGCGCGGCGATCCCGTCGTCGTTGGTGACCAGCACCCGGAGGCTCATCGGTCGGCCGCCCGGTCGGCCGCCCGGTCGGCCAGCTCCTCAGGAGTGGTCCGCTCCTGGGGCCGGCTGCCCGCGGGGGCCAGGCGCACCCGGTCGACGAGCCCGGTGATCGAGTCGAGCCGTCCGGTGCCGAGGCCGTGCCGCGTCACGTTGAGCGCCCCGGCCGCCGCGCCGGTCCGGATCGCGGTGCGGACGTTACCGCCCCGGGCCACGACGGCGGCCACCCCGGCGGTCATCGAGTCGCCCGCGCCCCGCGGGTCGGCGGCCTGGAGCCGGGGCATCTCCACCTCGAAGACCTCACCGTCGACCAGGGCCAGGGCAGGCTTGTCGGCCCGACTCACCACGACGTTCTGGGCGCCGGTGTCGTGCAGGTCGTAGATCGCGCGGACGAGCTCCTCCTCGTCCTCCCCGGCGGCCCGGCCGTCGGCGATCAGCTCCTCGTGGCTGACCTTGAGGAAGAAGACCCCGCTGTCCAGCACGGCGGTCAGGTGCTCGCCGGACAGGTCGACCACCACCCGGCTGCCGTTGGCGCCGAGGTCGGCGGCGAAGCGCTGGTACAGCTCGGCGGGGACCAGCGCCGGCTCGTTCGGTCCGCTGAGCACGCTGACCGGCGCGCGCAGGCCCTCGCCGAGCGCGAGGTTGTAGAGCTCGTCCAGCTCGTGCCGGCTCAGCGGCTGGCCCGGCACGTCCACGACCTCCCGCCGGGTGCCGTCGCGCCGGTCGTGCACGTACCCGCCGCTGCCCGTCTCGCGGACCACCACCTTGAGGTCGGCGCCCTCGCCGACCAGGAGGGGCTCCAGCACCTGGCCGATCTCGCCGCCGAGGGCGGTGCAGAGCACGACGTCCACGCCCAGGGACATGATCATCCGCGCCTGCCACACGCCCTGCCCGCCGGGATGCAGGTGCAGCTCCGGGGCGTCGCTGGGCTGGTCGACGGTCACCGTCAGCCGGGGTGTCGGCGCGAAGACCATCACGTGCCCGCTCATCGCTCGTACCCGCTCATCGGTCCCGCCCTCCGCAGCTCTGGATGCCATCCGTGATTCCCCCCGACCTGACCGTAGTCACCACGGCCGGCGAACATCGGTCGTCCGGCGGGTGTCGGGCGGGGCGTTGCCAGCACAGCGGTCGTAGGCGAGGATCGGGCGACGAGGCGACGGTGGGGAGACGGCGTGCCGAGGCGTGAGTCCTTCACCTACACCGTCCAGGCCCGCTGCACGCCGGCCGAGGCCGTCGCGCTGCTGGCCGACCCGCAGCGGCAGGCCGACCTGCATCCGTTGATCGTCCGGGTCCGTCGGATCCGGACCCGGCCCGGCGCCCGGGCCAGCTACGCGATCACCGACCGGCTCACCGTCGGGCCCCTGCGCCTCCCGCTCACCTACCGGGCCGACGTCCTGGTCGCCGACCCGGACGAGGTGGTCACGGTGGCCCGGCAGCGACCCGCGACGACGGTGCGCAACCACACGCGGCTGCGGGCCGAGCCGGACGGCGTCCTGCGGATCGAGGTGGAGATCGTCCTCACCGCTCCGGCGCCGTTGTTCGGCTACGCCTTCGCGCAGGCGCGCGCCGCTCACCTGGCCCTGGCCAGCCGGCTGGGCGCCGCCCTCGACCAGCGCCCGCCGTCGACCTGAGCGACCGTCCGGTGGGCGTACGCGACGGCCCCCGGTGGGCTGCCGCGAGGCGTCCACCGGGGGCCGTCGGCGCCGGTCAGTAGACCGACAGGTGCACGTGGTTGGTGTGGTCGCTGGAGGGGTCGCCGTTGGCCCCGCTGTACGACTTCCACCCGCTGCTGGGCAGCCAGATCTGCCGGTACCAGATCACGTAGAGCACGGCGAGCCGGTCCGCGTTGTTGACGTAGAACGCGGCGAGGTTGTTGCCGTACGTCCGGTCCCCACCGCTGGCGTCGCCACCGAAACCGTCCTGCTGGGCGGCGAAGTCGCAGGCGCGACCCTTCGGGTGCTCACCCGAGCCGCCGGGCCGGTAACAGGAGACGTACCGGGTGAAGCCGGCCGCCTTGGCCTGGTTGAGCGCGTGCAGGGTGCGCGGCGTGATGCAGCCGTCCGCCGGGGTCGGGTCGTTCACGCTGCACGACTCGGTCGGCCAGGAGCCGTCGGGGTTGCGCGGTGCCGGCTTCGCCGTCGCGCTGGCGGTGCGGCTGCCGCTGCTGGTCGGCGGGCTGGACGCCCGCTCGTTCGCCACGGTGAGGGCCTTCTCCGCCTGCTGCTTGCGCTTGGCCATCACCGTCTGCTGCTTGGTCTGCTCCCGGATCTCGACCTCCACGGCCAGCTTGGCCTGGGCGGCCTTGTCGCGGGCCTCCTGGAGCTGGCGCAGCGCCCGGTCCTCGTTGGCGGCGACCTGGTCCAGCGCGGCGGCGCGGTCCATGAAGCCGTCCGGGGAGCTGCTGTTGAGCAGGGCGGAAGCGGCGCTGAGCCGACCGGTGCGGTACGCGAGACCGGCGAGGTCCCCGACCTGCTGGCTGCGCTCGGCCAGCTCGGTCTCGTTCTTCTTCACCTCGGCGGCGAGCTGCTGCTGCCGCCGGAGTGAGGTGTCCAGGGCCCGCTTGGCGTCGAGGTAGCCCTTGCTGGCCGCTTCGAGCTGGGCCCGCAGGGCGGGGGTGCCGCCCTCCACATCGTCCCCGGGGGCGGCGAGGGCGGCGGTCGGGGCGGGGGCGGCGCCGGCGGGGACCGGTGTGCCGCCCAGGGCGACGGCGAGCGTCGCGGCGATCAGGGCCGCTGTCCGGGCGGCGCGTCGTCGTACGGGTGTTGGCATGCAGGTGTCCTTCCGTCAGCCGCCGACCGGGTTAGCTGACGGGTTCGGGACGGAAGATCCCTACCGCTGACGCGGATGCACCCCAGGAACGCGGTTCCCCGGTTCGCCGTGGCAGGCGATTAGGCGGCGGCCACCGCCGGCACCGGTGGGTGCCGCCTGGCGGAGGCCGGATCAGAGCCTACCGGTGCTGGTGGGACGCTTGCAGCGGTGGTGACGCATGGTGCGCACGTCCTTACCGACAAAACCGGCATAAGCGCACTTTACACACTCTGAATTAAGGAGATGCTCAACACCACTCGACTGTCCCGCAGGCCCCGGGAGTCGCCCCGGGCTCGATCTGCAACGTGGCGTGGTCGATCCGGAAGTCCTCCCGCAACGCCGTCCGGGCCGCCGTCAGCACGGCGCCGACCTCGGCGTCGGGGGTCGTGGTGAGGTGCGCCGAGGCCACGTCCATGCCCGACGTGAGGGTCCAGACGTGGAGGTCGTGCACCTCGGCGACGCCGGGCACGGCGGCCAGCCGGTCGTGCACGGCGGTGACCTGGAGGTGCTCCGGGGCGGCCTGGACCAGGATTCGCAGCGCGGCCCGGCCCAGTCGCCACGTGCGGGGCAGGATGAACACACCGATCGCGACCGCGACCAGCGGGTCGGCCCACCACCAGTCGGTGACGGAGATCAGCAGGGCCGCCCCGATCACCCCGAGTGAGCCGAGCAGGTCGCCGAGGACCTCCAGGTACGCCCCCTGAAGGTTGATGTTCTCCTTGGCGCCGGGGCGCAGCAGGCCGAAGGCGACGAGGTTCGCGAGCAGGCCGAGCACGGCCACCACCAGCATCGGGCCGGCGGACACCTCCGGGGGGTCGCCGAACCGGCGTACCGCCTCGACCACCACGTAGACCGCCACGCCGGAGAGCAGCACGGCGTTGGCCAGGGCGGCCAGCACCTCCAGCCGGTACAGGCCGAAGGTGCGCTGCGGGTCGGAGGTGCTCCGCCGGGTGGCGGTGATCGCGGCCAGGGCCATGCCGATGCCGAGCACGTCGGTGAACATGTGCCCGGCGTCGCTGAGCAGCGCCAGCGAGCCGGTGCGGAGGGCCGTCACGGCCTCGACCGCCATCAGCGCGCCGAGCAGCGCGAAAGCGGCCCAGAGTCGCCCTCGGTGGCGGTATGCGGCGTTCGCGATCGAACCATGGTGGTGGTCGTGCCCTGCGCCCACGCCGAAACCTCCGTCGCAGTCCGGACCCACGTCAAATCTATGCTCACATCGCAATGTGTGCAACTGAAGTCGGTCTGTCGACGTCCCGGATCAGCCGGTCGGCTCGACCGTGGTCAGCCGCTGGGTGGCCCGGGACAGGGCGACGTAGAGGGTCCGTACACCCGAGCCCGGATCGGCCCGGATCTCGCCCGGCGCGACCAGCGCGACCCCGTCGTACTCCATGCCCTTGGCCTCCAGGCTGGTCACCACCTGGAGTCGTGGTCCCCCCAGGCCGCCCAGCCAGCCCGCGACCTCGTCGCGGCGCGGCACCGGCGTGACCACGCCGACGGTCCCCTCCACCTCCGCGAGCAGGGCGGTGGCCGCCTCGACGACGGTGGTCTCCAGCTCCGACGCCGGCACCACCAGCTGCACCGGGTCCACGCCGGTCGACCGCACCGCGACCGGCAGCGGAAGGTCGGGGTAGAGCCGGCGGATCTCGGCCGCCGCCACCGCGAAGATCTCCGCGGAGTTCCGGTAGTTGGTGGTGAGGGTGAACTGGTGCCGACGACGCCGGCCCAGCGCCTGGTCCCGCGCCCGGGTCAGCTCCTGCGGGTCGCCGGTCCAGGCGGTCTGCGCCGGGTCCCCGACCACCGTCCACGACGCCAGCCGCCCCCGCCGGCCGATCATGCGCCACTGCATCGGCGAGACGTCCTGCGACTCGTCGACCACGACGTGCGCGTACTCGCGGTAGTCCTCCGGCCGCTGCCGGGCCGCCTCCCGGGCGACCCGCTGCCGGTCGGCGAACGTGCTCAGCTCACGCACCCCGCCGGCGAGCCGGTACGGGTCCCGCTTCGCGCGGGCCGGCTTCATCGGCTTGCCGAGCAGCTCGTCCAGCTCGTCCAGCAGCGCCACGTCGGCGATCGTCAGCCCCTCGGCGCCCAGCGACCGGTACGCGTCGCCCAGCAACCGGATCTCCCGACCGGAGAGGATCCCACCGGCGTACCGGCGCAGCCGGTCCGGGTGGGCCAGCCAGCCGAGCACGTGCCGGGGGTGCAGGCGCGGCCACCACGCCTTCAGGAACTCCCGGAACTCGGACCGCTCGGCGATCTCGTCCTCGAACGCGCGCTGCTCGGGCAGCCGGCCGATGCCCAGCCGGCGGGCCTGCGCCCACAACGCGGCGAACACGCCGTCGAAGCCGGCCCGGCGCACCTCGTTGCGGCGGGCACCCCGGTGCAGCACCCGCTCCCGGATCCCGTCCAGCTCCCGCCGGTCCAGCCGGAGCAGCTCACCCCGGTACAGCAGCCGCAACTCGACCGGCCCGTCCGGCACCGCGTCCCGGGCCGCCCGCTCCAGCACCCGGCGCATCCGCAGCGAGCCCTTCACCGCCGCCACCTCCGGCGGGTCGGTGCGGGTGGCCCGCATCCCCGGGAACAGCGTGCCCAGCGAGTGCAGGGTGGCGGTGTCCTCGCCCAGCGACGGCAGCACCGAGGCGATGTACTCCACGAAGACCGTCGACGGGCCGACCACCAGGATGCCGCCGCCGGCGTACCGGCTCCGCTCGGAGTAGAGCAGGTACGCGGCCCGGTGCAGGGCCACCGCGGTCTTGCCGGTGCCGGGGCCGCCGGAGACGATCGTGACGCCCGAGCCGGGGGAGCGGATCGCCTCGTCCTGCTCCCGCTGGATCGTCGCGACGATGTCCCGCATGCCGCGCCCGGTCGCCTTCGACAGGGTCGCCAGCAGCGCACCGTCGCCGACCACCGTCATCTCGGCCGGCGCGGCCTCCGGGTCGAGCAGGTCGTCCTCGATCCGGGTGACCCGCTCGCCCGACGACTGGATCGTGCGCCGCCGGACCACGCCCAGCGGCTCCGCCGGAGTGGCCTGGTAGAAGGCGGCGGCGGCCGGGGCCCGCCAGTCGACCACCAAGGTCGCCGCGTCCTCGTCCCGGATGCCCAGCCGTCCGACGTGCAGCACCTGACGGTCGCGCAGGTCGAGCCGGCCGAAGACCAGGCCCTCGTACTCGGCGTCCAGCACGTGCCGCCGCTGCGCCGCGTGGAACACCATCGCGTCCCGCTCCACGAGCGCGCCGAAGTTCCCGACCCGGGCCAGGCGGTACCCCTCCCGCTCGGCGCGGACCGCCGACCGACGCAGCTCCGCCAACCGGGCGTACACCCGGTCGAGGTGCCGCTGCTCGGCGGCGATCTCCTGCTCCAGCGCGGTCTGGTCGGTCAACGCTCGCTCCTCCTGACGCCGGCGTGCGGCGACCCGCACGACCACCGCCGCGCGCCACACCGACCGCACGAGGGTACGGCCCCGCCGCAACGAGCCGTGCCTGAGGTGCGCGGACGTGCCGGCCGCTACTCCCCGCCGGCCCCCGCCGACGCGTCGGGGGTCGACGCGGCCTCCGGTCCGGCCGCGGTCATGGCCGCCGCCGCGGCCACCGCCGGGGACCCGGACGCCGCCCGCTCCGCCGCCGGCCGGTCCAGCACCCGGCGCAGCACGCCGGTCACCGCCTCGTTCACCTCGTCCGGGCGCTCCATCATCAGCATGTGCCCGGCGCCGGGGCAGACCGTCAGCTCGGTCGCCGGCAGCGCGGCGGCGATCGACTCGGCGCACGGCGGCGGGGTCAGCCGGTCCCGGTCGCCCACCAGCGCCGCCGCCGGCAGGTGGGCCAGCCGGGCGAGGGTCTCCAGCCGGTGCTGGGCCCCGATCGAGGCCCGGAACCCGCCGATCGAGCGGAGCGACGCGCGGGCCACCGCGGAGGTGACCAGACGGATGTCGGTCGGGTCGCAACGGTCGCCGAAGAGCATCCACCGGATGCTCGGCCGCAGCGCCCGCAGCAGCGGCCGGGGCGGACGCCACGCGCCGCACCGGGCCAGCACCCCGGCGCCGGTGGTCTCGGCGAGCCGGATCAACCGGGCGATCCGGGGCGACAGGCCGTAGACGGTGTGCGTGTGGCCCTCGGCGGTCGTGGACACGAAGACCAGCCCGGCCGTCCGGGTGGCGAAGTGTTCGGGGTGGCGGTGCGCGTACTCCATGATCGTCATACCGCCCATCGAGTGCCCCACCAGCACCACCGGCCCGTCGGTCACCACCGCGTCGAGCACCGCGGCCAGGTCGTCCCCGAGCTGGGCCAGCGTCGCCGTGGGCAGCGCCATGCAGCTGGACCGGCCGTGGCCACGGGCGTCGTACGTGACGACCCGCACCGCGCCGCCGAAATGCTCCCGCAGCCGGGCGAGCTGCCGGTGCCACGCCCGCCCGTCCAGGGTCCACCCGTGCAGCAGTACGGCGGTGACCTCGGCGTCCGCCGGGCCGGTCACCTCGACGTGCAGGCGGACGTCGTCGGGAAGACGTACCTCGTGGATCTCCGACATCGTCACCTCCCCAGGTCGAGCGAATCGAACACCGGGGGATACCCGGCGGTAACACCGGCTACCCGTCATGACACCACGCCAACCGTGCCGGTGAGAAGATTCGCAACCCCACCCGTCGACGGGGCGGCACCGGTCACGCTGAGGACATGCGTACGCCCCGGGCCGCGCTGGCCGACCTGCTGGCCGGAAACCGGCGG
The DNA here is from genome assembly GCF_044465805.1 of Micromonospora sp. NPDC049497. NCBI lineage: Bacteria > Bacillati > Actinomycetota > Actinomycetes > Micromonosporales > Micromonosporaceae > Micromonospora > Micromonospora sp. NPDC049497. The sequence continues at coordinate 167,833 of NZ_JBITMC010000002.1, forward strand.
TTCGTCAGCGGGCAGCCCGTCCACGGGCACGACGTGACCGCCGCCGCCGCGTCCGCCTCCGGCGACCAGGAGCCGTACGCCGTCCTGCTCGGCTGCATCGACAGCCGGGTGCCGCTGGAGGCGATCTTCGACCAGACCTTCGGCTCGATCTGCGTGATCCGCACCGGCGGACACGTGCTGGACCGGGCCGTCCGGGGCTCGATCGAGTACGTGGTGGGTCAGCTCGGCGTACCGCTGGTGATGGTGCTCGGCCACGAGCGCTGCGGCGCGGTAGCCGCGACTGTCGACGCGCTGCGCAGCGGTCCACGGCCCGGCGGTGACCTGGCCTACCTGGTCGACGAGATCGCCCCGGCGGTCGTCGAGGCGGGCCCGGACGACCCGCAGGTCCACGCGGTGGCGATCCGGCGGCACGTGCTGCGGACGGTGCGCGCGCTGCGCGCCGACGACCTGCTGGCCGGGCCGGTCGCGGCCGGTCGGGTCGACGTCGTCGGCGCCCTCTACGACCTCGCCACCGGCGAGGTGACCCTCCTGCGGTGAAGTGAATGGAAGGGCCCTCGCTTAACGCCTCAGGTAGAGGAAGGGCCCCCTGTTAACACGGTGGGGTGGTGCGGGCGCGGACGCGGAAACGCCCGCCGGGACGGGGTCCCGACGGGCGTTTCCGGTGTCGCGATGGGGGAGGGGCTCAGCCCTCGAAGACGCCGGCCTCGACGAGGCGCTTCTCGGTGGCGTCCCAGCCGTCACCCGGGTGGGTGGCGTTGAGGGCGTTGAGCTCGGCCCGGATCTTGGCGGCGTGACCGGCCGCGGCCAGCACCCGGATCTCCTCGACGAAGGCCTCGGAGTCGGTGCGCAGGTGCGCGGTCTTGCCGTTGGTCAGGTTCCGCACGTAGGCGTGCTTGCCGCCGTTGAGCGGAATCACGTACTTGAACTCGCCCAGCACGCTGAGGGCGCCACCCTGGCCAGCCTGGCCGGCCCGGACTGACGCGCGCGCGGTCTTAGAGGTGTTGCTCGCCACGGAGGTACTCCTTGCAAGACGTACGGGAGGACGCGGAAACGTCCGGGGGCTGTGCGGACGGCACCGGTGGGTGGGCCCGCGGGAAGATGTGCGCGGCACAGGCCGCCGATGGAACTGTACACGACCTCGATGCCTGGCTGGTCATCGCGTCGTGAGGGGTCAACGGCGGTCACCCGTCCGGCTATTCCGGCGGCGAATTTTCCGATTCTCTGGCGCACCATCCGTCACACCAGTCATCATGAGTTCCGGAACCACTCGGACGGACGAGGTCGTAGGGGAAGACGCACCTCGCTCTCCGGGAGGTCACCGTGCCAACGCGTGGCGTCGTATACGTCCACTCGACCCCGCTCGCCGTGTGCTCGCACGTCGAGTGGGCGATCGCGCGCGTCCTTGCCGCGCCGGTCAACCTCGAGTGGACGGCTCAACCCGTCGATCCCGGCGCCCGCCGGGCCGAGTGCGGGTGGACCGGCCGTCCGGGAACGGGCGCCGAGCTGGCTGCTGCCCTCCGGCAGTGGCCCATGATCCGTTTCGAGGTGACCGAGGAGCCGAGCCCCGGCGCCGACGGAGAGCGTTTCATGTACGTCCCCGGTCGTGGCCTGTTCCGGGCCACCGTGGGCGCGGCCGGCGACATCCAGCTCGGCGAGGACCGGCTGCGCAGCATCATGGCGACCGCGCGCGCTCCGGAGGCCCTGGCGCACGCCTTGGACAAGGCACTCGGCACCGCCTGGGACGCGGAGCTGGAGCCCTACCGGTACGCCGGCGACGGCGCCCCGGTGACCCTGCTCACCCGCGTCGGCTGACCTCCGCCCGGTGGCGCCTCGCGGCGGGTCGTGGGCGGCGGTCGTCCCGTGGACGCGCGTAGGGTCGGGTTGCCCCGTTTAGCGTCGAACTGGTGGGATGACTCGGTGTCGATTTCTCCGCGACGGGTCGGCGTCGTGCTCGTCGCCCTGACCGCGCTCCTGGCCTCCGGCTGTTCCGGTCCGGCGGACCGTCCCGGTCCGACCCCGTCGACCGGCACCCCCGCGGCCGCCGTGCCGACCCCCGCGGCGAGCGTCCCGGCCGACGACCCCGCCGCCCGCGCCGCCGCGCTGGTCGCGACCCTCGCCGACGAGGACCTGGTCGGCCAGGTGCTGATGCCGTACGCCTACGGCGACGCCGCCACCGCCGTCTCGCCCGGCTCCGCGGCCGGCAACCAGAAGCTGGCCGGTGTCGACACGCCGGCCGAGATGATCGCGAAGTACCGGCTGGGCGGCCTGATCCTGGTCGGCTTCAGCGCCGACGACCCCACCAGCGGCAACCAGGAGACGACCAACGTCGACAACCCGGAGCAGGTCCGCGCCCTGACCACCGGGCTGCGTACGGCGGCCGGGAAACTGCCCGCCGGTGCGGCGCCCTTCCTCGTCGGCACCGACCAGGAGCACGGGGTGGTCACCCGGATCACCGACGGCGTCACGCTGCTGCCCAGCGCCCTCGCCGCCGGCGCGGCGGGCCGGCCGGAGCTGACCGAGGCCGCCTGGCGTGCCGCCGGCACCGAGCTGGCCGCGATGGGGATCAACCTCGACTTCGCTCCGGTCGCCGACGTGCTGGCCACCCGCAGCACGGTGATCGGCTCCCGGTCGTACGGCGCCGACCCGAAGCGGTCCGCCGCGCAGGTCGCCGGCGCGGTCCGGGGCCTCCAGGCCGCCGGCGTCGCGGCCACCGTCAAGCACTTCCCGGGGCACGGGCACAGCGCCGCCGACTCGCACAAGGACCTGCCGGTGCTCGGGCAGTCCCGTGCGGTGCTGGAGCGCGGGGCGTGGCCGCCGTTCACCGCCGGCATCGACGCGGGCGCCATGGCGGTGATGTCCGCCCACCTCGACGCCCGGTCGGTCGACCCCGGCACGGCGGCCACCTTCTCCCACAAGCTGCTCACCGAGGTGCTCCGGGGGCAGCTCGGCTTCACCGGCGTGGTGGTCACCGACGGCATGAACATGCCACCGGCCAAGCGGTGGTCGCCCGGCGAGGCGGCGGTCCGCGCCCTCACCGCCGGCAACGACCTGATCCTCATGCCGCCGCACGTCGGCCAGGCGTACGACGGGCTGCTCGCCGCGCTGCGTGACGGTCAGCTGCCGCGACCCCGCCTGGTCGAGGCGGCGACCCGGGTGCTGACCATGAAGTTCCGCCTGGCGGGCGGCCCCACCCCGGGGCTGTCGACCCTCAACGCCCCGGCCCATCGGAAGGCGGCCGGGGACCTGGCCGCCGCCGCGGTGACCGTGCTGCGGGGCGCGTGCGGCAAGGCGGTCCCGGGGCCGGTGACCGTCACGTCGTCCGGCGGGCGGGACCACACCCGCAAGGCGCTGACCGAGGCGCTCACCGCGGCCGGGGTCCGGGTGGTGCCGAGCGGCGGCACCGTGGTCCACCTGGTCGGGTACGGGGACAGGGCCGGCGACCTGCGCGCCGACGCCGCCGTGACGGTGGCCATGGACACCCCGTACGTGCTGGCGGAGGCGGCGTCGCCGACGCTGCTGGCCACGTACTCGTCCAGCCGGGCTTCGATGACCGGCCTGGCCGGCGTGCTGGCCGGCAAGCTCCGACCCACCGGCCGGTCCCCGGTGCCGGTGACCGGCCTGCCCGCCACGACCTGCCGGCTCTAGACCGCGGACGTACGGTCAGGCGTTCGGGCGCAGCCCGGAGACCGCCAGTCGGTACGCGGGCAGCACGTCGGTCCGCTCGGCCAGGAGACCCTCACCGATGGCGAGGACCAGGGTGCGGTCGCCGGCCCGGAGCGCCAGCGCCCAGCTGCGGTCGTCCTCCTCCAGCAGCTTGCTGGTCTCCACCCAGGTCGCCTCGACCGCGTCCACGCCGCCGGCCTTCACCTCCCGGAACTGCTGATCGGACACGGTGTCCTCGGTGCCGGCGACGAACGCCTCCAGCGCCGCCCGGGGCTCGGCAGCCGGCGCGTCGACGATCCACACGCGCAGGAAGCCCCCGCCGGCGCGGCGCCCGTCCACCTCGCACGTCGCCGTCGTGCCGCCGCGGCGGGCGAGCGCCTCGAAGACCTCGGTGGCGGTCTCGTCGTCCGGCGCCTCGACCGGCTTGGGCTTCCAGCTCTTCGGCACCGGAAAGGTGACCGGCAGGGGGCAGGGTGTGCCGGCTCCGCCGGCCTCTCCGGCGGCCTCGGCGGCGGTGATCTCGTCGTACCAGGGCTCACCGGTGGCGGCCGGCGCCGGCGTGCCGGCCGCGCCCGTGTCGCCGCCGTCGTCGCCGCAGCCGGCGAGCAGCGTGCAGATGAGCGCGGCCGTCAGGGCGGCGCGGGTACGACGTGCCATGGTGTGTGACTCCCCGTTGTGGATCTACAGCCGGTACAGCAAACCGGTCGGGGAGGTCACCGTCAAGTGGCGTTAAGAAGGGCCCCCTCCTCTGCACGAGGCGTTAAGAGGGGGCCCTTCCTTACACCGTTACAGCGGGATGTTGCCGTGTGCGCCGCGGGCGGCCGGTGCGGCGGCGAGGGCCTGGGCGATCCGGCGCCGGGTCTCCTCCGGCTTGATCACGTCGTCCACCACGCCGATCTCCAGCGCCCGGTTGACGCCGCCGGCCACCCGGGTCTGCTCCTCGATCAGCTGCGCCCGCAGTGTCTCCCGCTCCTCGGCGGGTGCGGCGGCGAGCCTCTTGCGGTGCAGGATGTTCACCGCCGCGCTGGCGCCCATCACCGCGACCTCCGCGTTCGGCCAGGCGAACACGGCGGTCGCGCCCAGCGAGCGCGAGTTCATCGCGATGTACGCGCCGCCGTACGCCTTGCGGGTCACCAGCGTCACCCGCGGCACCACCGCCTCGGCGAAGGCGTGCAGCAGCTTCGCGCCGCGCCGGACCACGCCGTCCCACTCCTGGCCCAGGCCGGGCAGGTAGCCGGGGACGTCGACCAGCACGATCAGCGGAACGCCGAGCGAGTCGCACATCCGCACGAAGCGCGCCGCCTTCTCGGCGCTGGACGCGTCGAGACAGCCGCCGAGGCGCAGCGGGTTGTTGGCGATGACGCCGACCGTCCGGCCGGCGAACCGGCCCAGCGTGGTGACGACGTTCGGCGCCCACTTGGCGTGCAGTTCCACGCCGGGGGCGTCGAGCAGGGCCTTGACCACCGGCTTCACGTCGTACGCCCGGTTGGTCTCGGCCGGCATCTTCGCGGCCAGGTCGTGGTTCTCGTCGCCCACCGGCACGTCGTCCGGGGAGAGCCGGCCCTGGTGACCGAGCAGCGCGGCGAGCTTGCGCGCCTCGACCATCGCCGCCTCGTCGTCCTTGCACGTCACGTGGACCACGCCGGAGCGCCGCCCGTGCGGCTCGGGGCCGCCGAGGCGCTCCATGTCGACCTGCTCGCCGGTGACGCTGCGGACGACCTCCGGACCGGTGACGAAGATCCGACCGGCGCCGCTCATGATCACGATGTCGGTCAGCGCCGGCCCGTACGCGGCGCCGCCGGCCGCCGGGCCGAGCACCACGGAGATCTGCGGCACCCGGCCGGAGGCCCGGACCATCGCGGCGAAGACCTGGCCGACCGCGTCGAGCGCGACCACGCCCTCGGCCAGCCGGGCCCCGCCGGAGTGCCAGAGACCGATCACCGGCACCCGCTCCCGCACGGCGGTGTCGATCGCGTCGACGACGTGCCGGCACCCCTCGGTGCCCATCGCGCCGCCCATCTTCGTCGCGTCGGTGACGTACGCGATCGCGGGCGTGCCCTCGATCGCGCCCCGCGCCCACAGCACCCCGGAGGTGTCCCGGGGGGCGAGCAGGCGCAGCGAGCCCGCGTCGAACAGGTTCCGGAGCCGCAGCTCCGGATCTCGGTGGTCGACGGTGGATCTCTCCGCGCCGACGGCGGTGGTGGTCACGAGCGCCTCCAAGGCAGTGGTCTCAGGCCCGCGTGAAGACGAGAGCCACGTTGTGGCCGCCGAAGCCGAACGAGTTGTTCAGTGCGGCGGGGATGTCCATGTGGCGCGCCTTGTTGGCGGCCACCTCCAGGTCGAGGCCGTCGTCCGGGTCGTCGAGGTTGATCGTCGGCGGCACCACGCCGTCGCGGATCGCCAGGATGGTGGCGATCGACTCCAGCGCGCCGGCCGCGCCGAGCAGGTGCCCGGACATCGACTTCGTGGCGGTCAGCACCGGGTGGTCACCGAGCGCCTGGTGCAGCGCCTTGATCTCCGCGATGTCGCCGACCGGGGTCGACGTGGCGTGCGCGTTGACGTGGACGATGTCGGACTTCGCCACGTCCGCGTCGGCGATGGCCCGGGCGATGGCCCGGACCGCGCCCGCGCCCTCCGGGTGCGGCTGCACGATGTCGTAGCCGTCGGAGGTGAGACCGGCGCCGGCCAGCCGGGCGTACACCCGGGCGCCGCGCGCGGCGGCGTGCTCGGCCCGCTCCAGCACCAGGATGCCGGCGCCCTCGCCGAGCACGAAGCCGTCGCGACCCTTGTCCCACGGGCGGGAGGCCCGCTCCGGGTCGTCGTTGCGGGTCGACATCGCCCGCATCGACGAGAAGCCGGCGATCGGCAGCGCGTGGATGACCGCCTCGGTGCCGCCGGCCACGACCACGTCGGCCCGGCCGGCACGGATCATGTCCATGCCGAGCGCGATCGCCTCCGCGCCGGTCGCGCAGGCGCTGGCCACCGAGTGGACGCCCGCCTGGGCGCCCAGCTCCAGCCCGACCCAGGCGGCCGGGCCGTTGGGCATCAGCATCGGGATGGTGTGCGGGGAGACCCGCCGCGGCCCGGACGCCTCCAGGATGTCGTCCTGGGCCAGCAGGGTCAGCGCCCCGCCGATGCCCGAGCCGACGCTGACCCCGAGCCGCTCCGGGTCCAGCCCGGAGTCGGCCAGGCCGGCGTCCGCCCAGGCCTGCTGCGCGGCGATGATCGCGATCGCCTCGGAACGGTCCAGCCGGCGCAGCTTCACCCGGTCCAGCAGGCCGTCCGGATCGACCGCGAGCTGGGCGGCGATCCGGACCGGCAGCTGTTCGGCCCACTCCTGGGTGAGCGCACTCACCCCGGAGCGGCCGTTGAGCATGGCGTCCCAGGTCGACGCGACGTCCCCGCCCAGCGGGGTGGTCGCGCCGAGCCCGGTGACGACGACGTCTGTGTGAGCCATGGTCAGGACTGCGCCGCGATGTAGCTGACGGCGTCCCCGACGGTCTTCAGGTTCTGCACCTCGTTGTCGGGGATCTTGACGCCGAACTTCTCCTCGGCGGCCACCACGACCTCCACCATGGAGAGCGAGTCGACGTCCAGGTCGTCGGTGAAGGACTTCCCCTCGGCCACGTCGTCCGGGTTCACCCCGGCAACCTCTTCGAGGATCTCGGCGAGGCCGGCGGTGATCTCGTCACGGGTCATTGCGGTTGGTTCCTCTCATCGGGGGTTGTTCTTCCGCCGGATGGCGGTGCGGCACGGTGGAAACCGCGCCGGGTTCAGGGACAGCGGACGACCTGACCGGCGTAGGTCAGGCCGCCGCCGAAGCCGAAGAGCAGCACCGGGGCGCCCGAGGGCACCTCCCGCCGCTCGACCAGCTTGGACAGGGCCAGCGGCACGCTCGCCGCGGACGTGTTGCCGGACTCGACGATGTCCTTGGCGATGATCGCGTCCGGGATGCCGAGCCGCTTGGCGATGCCGTCGATGATGCGGGCGTTGGCCTGGTGCGGCACGAACGCGGCCAGCTCGGACGGCGCCACGCCGGCCCGCTCGCAGGCCTGCAGGGCCAGCGGGGCCAGCGCGGTGGTGGCCCAGCGGAAGACCGACTGGCCCTCCTGCTGGATGTACGGGCGCCAACCCTCGATGCGGACCGCGTCGCCCTTCTCGGGCACCGAGCCCCACACCACCGGGCCGACGCCGGCCGGCTCGCCGTCGCCGGTGGCGGTGACGACCGCGGCGCCCGCGCCGTCGCCGAAGATGATGCAGGTCGAGCGGTCGGTCCAGTCGGTGAAGTCGGAGAGCTTCTCCGCGCCGATCACCAGGGCGTTGCGCGCCGCGCCGGCCCGGATCGCGTGGTCGACGGTCCCCAGCGCGTACGCGAAGCCGGAGCACGCGGTGTTGATGTCGAACGCGGCCGGGGCGGCGATGCCGAGCTTCGCGGCGACCCGGCAGGCCACGTTCGGGCTGCGGTCCACCGACGTGCAGGTCGCCACCACGACGAGGTCGATGTCGGCGGCGGAGAGGCCGGAGTTCGCCAGGGCCTTGCCGGCGGCCGCCGCCGCCATGTCGGCCACGGTCTCGCCGTCGGCGATCCGCCGGGTGGCGATGCCGACCCGGTCGCGGATCCACTCGTCGTTGGTCTCCACCAGCTGGGCGAGCTCGTCGTTGGTCACCACCCGGGACGGCTGGTAGTGCCCCAGGGAGACGATCCGGCTGCCGGTCATCGGCGCTGTCCTTCCGTGTGCGACCGCGAGGCGCGCGGTCCGGTCGTCGGGGTCATACCTGACCGCCGATGCGGGCGAGCGGCTGGCCCGGCGCGACCGGGTCGTCGTGGTGGGCGAGCCACTCGGTGAGCAGCCCACTGTCGTGCGCGGTCACCTCGACCGGCCCCTGCCGGGTGGCGACGTGCCCGATCACCTGGCCGGTACGCAGGTCGGCGCCCTCGGCGAGGTCGGCGGCGGGCTCGAAGGTGCCGGCGGCGGGGGAGACGACCACCCGGAACTGGATCACCGGCTCGTGGCCGCGCAGGCCGTTGTGCCGGGCGATCAGGTCACGTGCGGCGGGCAGGTCGTCCGGGGTGTTGAGGGTGACGATCTCCGGCACCCCGGTGCTCTTCAGCTCCCGCTTGACCAGGCCGGCGAGCGTGCCCGCCGGGGGCAGCTCGATCACCCCGGTCACGCCCAGGTCGGCCAGTGTCCGCATGCAGAGGTCCCAGCGGACCGGCGCGGTGACCTGGCGGACCAGCCGCTGCAGCATCTCCCGGCCGTGGTTGACCGCCGACCCGTCCAGGTTCGACAGGAGGATGCGGGTGGGGTCTTTCGGCGTGATCCCGGCGGCCACACCGGCCAGCGCCGCCTCGGCCGGGGCCATGTACGGGGTGTGGAACGCGCCGGCCACCTTCAGCCGGGTGATCCGCGCCCGGGCCGGCGGCTCGGCGGCGAGCTTGTCGAGCCCGTCGAGGGCGCCGGCGGCGACGATCTGGCCGGCGCCGTTGCGGTTGGCCGGGTACAGCCCGTGCGCCTCGATGGCGGCGAGCACCTCGTCCGGGTCGCCGCCGAGCACAGCCGCCATCCCGGTCGGCTCCAGCGCGCAGGCGGCGGCCATCTCCCGGCCGCGTACGCCGGCCAGGGTGATCGCCGCCTCGGCCGGCAGGACCCCGGCGAGCGCCGCCGCACCCAGCTCGCCGACGCTGTGGCCGGCGGTGAGCGGTACGTCGTACATCGGCAGGTGTTCGGCGGCGAGCAACGCCGCCGCGACCAGCAACGGCTGGGTGCGGGCGGTGTCCTTGATCTCGTCCGCGTCGGCCACCGTGCCGAGGTGCACGAGGTCGACCCCGGCGAGCGCGGACCACCAGCGCAGGCGGGCCTCGGTGCCGGGAAGGTCGAGCCAGGGAGTCAGGAAGCCGGGTTTCTGGGAACCCTGGCCGGGGGAGAGTACGGCGAGCACGTCTATGACTCTCCTGGATACCTGTGGGTAGCGCTGTGCGGCCCCCGACCAAACCGCACTAGAACCTTTGTGGGGATCCTACAAAGATCGGTGGGAGTCGTCACCTGTCTGTGATGTTTTCCTGACGGGTGGGGGCATTGTCTGGGTTGGGACCACCGGGACCACCGGGTCCAGCCGGCCGACGGTGAGCGCCACCTGGAGGGCGTACGCGTCGCGCGCGGCGAGTGGGGAGAACCCGGTCACGTCGGCGATCCGCCGCAGCCGGTACCGCACCGTGTTGGGGTGCACGAACAGCGCCCGGGCCGCGCTCTCCAGCGTCCCCCCGGCGGCGAAGAAGGCGTCCAGCGTCTCCAGCAGCTCGCCGCCGGCGCGCACCAGCGTCGCGTACACGTCGTGGCGCAGCCGCCGACGCGCCTCCGCGTCACCGGCCAGCGCCCGCTCGGGGAGCAGGTCGGCGGCGGGCACCGGTCGGGGCGCGGTCGGCCACGCGGGCGCGGCGCGAAAGCCGGCCAGTGCCGCCCGCGCCGACTCGGTCGCCTCGTCGAGGCTCGGTACGGCCGGACCCACCACCACCGGGCCGTCGCCGAACGCGGCCAGCAGCTTGCCGGTCGCCGCGACCGGATCGGCGGCGCCGCCGAGCACGACCACCAGGCGGTCGCCGTGCACCCCGCCTATCACCTCGGCGCCGATCCGCCGGGCCAGCCGGTAGACGGTGTGCAGCACGGCGGACACCTCCCCGCCCGGTGAGCGGCCGACCGCCACCGCGACCGGGGGCTCGTCCGCCCAGCCGAGGGCCGCGGCCCGGCTGGCCAGCACGTCGGCGGAGTCGCCGCGCAGCAGCGCGTCCACCAGCAATGCCTGCAACCGCGCGTCCCAGGAACTGCGGGACTCGGCGGCGCGCGCGTACACCCGGGCGGCGGCGAAGGCGATCTCCCGGGAGAACCGCAGCACCGCCTCGCGCAGGGCGAGTTCCTCGCCGGGCGCGGCCAGCCGCGGGACCTGCTCCTCGACGACGTCGATGGTGACCTTGATCAGCGCGACGGTCTGCTGGAGCGTGATCGACCGGGCGAGGGCCTGCGGCGCGGTCGCGAAGACCTCGTCGGAGACCTCCTGGGTGCTGTCCGCCGTCCCGCCGCCGGAGCGCAGCCACTGCACCAGCGAGCGGGCACCGGCCTGCGCGACCAGCATGACCCAGGCGCGCTGGTCGGCCGGGAGCGAGCGGAACCAGGGCAGCGACTCGTCCATCCGGGCGACGCTGGCGGTGGCCAGCGCCCCCGCTGCCCGCTCGATCCGGCGCAGCGTGGCCGCCAGTTCGGTACCGCCCGGCTCACTCACCGCCACAGCCTGACACGCCCTGACCTGCGCCTGCACTCCGGACCCCGGCGGGGATCCGCCGAGGGAGGTACGCCGTCCGCCTGCCACAATGATCACTCGTGACGGACGCAGACCTGACCTCCCTGGCCCGTGAGATCGACTCCACCTGCCGGCTGACCGGCACGTTCACGCTCCGGTCCGGGCGGGTGGCCGGCGAGTACTTCGACAAGTACCGCTTCGAGGCCGATCCCCGCCTGCTGGACCGGGTCGCCGCGCGGTTGGCGGCCCTCGTCCCGCCGGGCACCGAGGTGCTGGCCGGGCTGGAGATGGGCGGGATCCCGGTGGTCACCGCGCTGGGCCGGCACACCGGCCTGCCCTGCGCCTTCGTCCGCAAGACCGCCAAGGCGTACGGGACGGCGCGGCTCGCCGAGGGTGCCGAGGTGGCCGGCCGGCAGGTGCTGGTCGTGGAGGACGTGGTCACCTCCGGCGGACAGGTCGTCATCTCCACCGGGCAGTTGCGGGAGCTGGGCGCCCGGATCGACCACGCGCTGTGCGTCATCGACCGGTCCGAGGGTGGCACCGAGGCCCTGGCCGCCCACGGCATCCGGCTGACCGCGCTGCTCACCCGCGCGGACCTCGACGCCCAGCGGGGGTGAACCGTCCCGGCCCCGGCGGCCTCCGGCCGTTTTCGGACCCGGGGTAGCGCTGCACGGCTCGTCGGTCCCGGCCAGTACGGTGACAGGGCACGTCGGAGCGACCCCGGCGGGCACGGCGAGCGTGAGGAGAGCGGGGATGGCGCACGGGGAGGCCGAGCACGGCTGCGCCCAGGGCGAGTCCTGCCGGCCGGGCCACCACGACCAGTCGGCGGGTGCCAAGCACCAGCGACGGCTGGCCGGTGGGCACCCGGCCGACCCGGTACTGGGCCGGCTTCCCGAGCGCGCGGACGACGACTGCTGCCCCGTGCCCCGGCCCCGGGCGGGCGAGCCGACCGTGCCCGTCGAGCCCGCCTCCGACCTCCCGAGCTGCATCAGCGAGCTGCCCGGCTGGGCGGGTGCGCACCGGCACGGCCCGGTCCGCCCCCGGCACCGCGCCACCCGCCGGGACCGACCGCCACGCCGCTGGTGCTGAACACGCGGGGCCTGCCGAACGGCTAGCGTGACCGGTGTGAAGGCGATCGCGATCGACGAGTACGGCTCGGCCGGCCTGCTCACCCTGCGGGAACTGCCCGATCCGCCGGTCGGCCCGGACACCGTCCTGGTGCGGGTACGCGCCGCCGGAGTCAACCCGGTCGACTGGAAGGTCCGGGAGGGCCACCTGGCGGGCGCGTTTCCGTCCCACTTCCCGCTGGTGCCCGGATGGGACGTGGCCGGTGTGGTGGCCGCGGCCGGGCCGGCGGTGACCGGCTTCGCGGTCGGCGACGAGGTCATCGGTTACTGCCGGCGTGACCACATCCAGCACGGCACGTACGCCGAGCTCGTCCCGGCACCGGAGCGCACGCTCGCGGACAAGCCGGTCCAGGCGTCCTGGGCGGAGGCGGCCGGTCTGCCGCTGGCCGGGCTCACCGCGTACCAGGCGCTCCAACTGGCCCGGACCGGCGGGGGCGACACGGTGCTGGTGCACGGTGCGTCCGGCGGCGTCGGCCACCTCGCCGTCCAGGTCGCCCGGGCGCTCGGGGTCGACCGGGTGATCGGCACGGCGAGCCCGTCCCACCACGACTTCGTCCGCTCGCTGGGCGCCGAGCCCGTGACGTACGGGGACGGTCTGGCCGAACGGGTCCGCGCGCTCGCGCCCGACGGGGTGGACGTGGCGCTGGACCTGTTCGGCGGCGAGGCTCTCGACGCGTCGGTGGAGCTGCTCGCCCGGCCGGCCCGGCTGATCTCCACCGCCGACCCGGAGCATGTGGCGCGACTCGGCGGCAGTTACCTGTTCGTCAAGCCGTCCACGGCGGACCTGACCGTCCTCGCCGGACTGGTCGACGCGGGCCGGCTCACTGTCCACGTGGAGCGCGCGTTCCCGTTGGCGCAGGCCGCGGACGCGCACCGCCTGGTCGAGGCGGGGCACGTCCGCGGCAAGGTCGTGCTGGAGGTCTGAGCCGTCAGCGGGTGCGCCGGCGGATCAGCAGGGCGATCCCGGCCAGCCCGAAGGTGATCGTCAGCATCACGGCGACGTTGAGCAGCAGCAGCCGTTGCAGCTCACCGAGCGCCTCGTCGATGCCCTTGGCCGGGTCCAGCGAATCCTCGGGGATGACCCGTTCGCCACCGCCGACGCCGCCGCTGACCGTGTCGAACTGCCGTTCCAGCGGCACACCGGCCGTCCGCAACGTCTCGGACATGCTCAGCCGGCCGAGGAACCAGCCGGCGCTGGTCTTGCGGGCGTCCGGCTGCTTCGCCGGCCGGTAGACACGGGGACCGCCGAGGGCCTGCGGGTAGAGGTCGTACGTCTGCTTCGGCTTGTCGCCGGACAGCACGACCACCGTGTACTTAGGACCGAGGTCGGCCGCCTTGGGGCCGGTGGCCCGGCCGATGCGGCCGAGGAAGTTGACCTGGTCGATGACCGCGGCCACGTGTACCGGGTGGGTGTCGGCGCGCAGCCGCAGCGGCACCTCCAGCCCCGTACCGGTGATGTCCACGCCCGCGGGTGCCGGCTTCGGCGCCGCCCGCACCGGGTCGGCCACCCCCAGCCAGAGCAGACCCGCTGCCAGACCACCTACCAGTACGGCTGCCAGCCGCCTCATCCGTCGGACCATCGCCGCCTCCTCGCCCCGTTCGATGGATGGCTTCGCTGCAGGTCACGCGTTGGTCGGTCGACGGTGGTGACCGACCAGCAGGCCGGGTGTCCACCACAAAGACTCCGCGGAACGTCGATCGGTTGCAGCTCGTGGAACAGTTATTGGAACTATCTGCGATCCGGGCCCGACTAATGCGCAGCAGCCGTTGATCAGCGGGCGGATCGTACCTTTACGGAGGGGTTCATGGGGGGCAGGGTCGCACGCGTGGCTCGTACCTGGCCAGTCGTATTCGGCGTGGCGCTCGGTGTGTCGTTGCTGGTGCCGGCGTCGCCGGCAGCCGCGCACAACTCGCTGACCGGCAGCGACCCGCGCGACGGCGCCCGGCTGGCCTCGGCGCCGGCCCGGATCGAACTCCGGTTCCTCGCCTCGCTCGATCCGGCGTCGACGAAGGTCACGGTAACCGGGCCGGACAACGTGCCCGCGGCCGGTGGCGACGTCCGCTTCGCGGGCAGCCGGGCGACAGTCGCCTTCCGGCCCGGGAAGGCCGGCCTGTACATCGTGGGTTACCAGGTGGCGTCCAGCGACGGCCACCCCGTCACCGGCGAGGTCCGGTTCACCCTCACCACCGGTACGCCCGCCGAGTCCGCCACCCCGGGCGGCGCACCGTCGTCGCCCTCCGGCGCCGCTCCGGCCGTACCGTCGCCGACCGCCAGCGGCCCGCCGGCCGCGAGCCCGACGGCGGCCGTACCCGCCGCCCGGGAGAGCGAGTCGGACGGCCGGGGCTGGCTCTGGGCCCTCGGCGGCGCACTCGCGCTAGCCGCCCTCGCCGGCACCCTGGCCCTCCGCCGCCGCCGATCCCCCAACCCCTGACCCGCACCCCCGCACCCGCGCCCTCCGGGTTCCGCGATCTTGCACTTACTGCCGCCGTAAATCGGGCAGTTCGGGACCAACCCGCGACCGAAAGTGCAAGATCGCGGGGGCAGGGAGGCGGGGAGGGCCGGGGGCGGGGTGGCGCGGGGGGGTGGGGGGGTGGGGGGTCGGGGGTTAGAACAGGCGGAGGCGGGCGGCGCGGAGGCGGGTCAGGGTGCGCTCGCGGCCCAGCACTTCCAGCGACTCGAAGAGCGGCAGGCCGACCGTGCGACCGGTCACCGCGACCCGCACCGGGGCCTGCGCCTTGCCGAGCTTGAGGCCGCGCTCGGCCCCGACCGCCTCCAGCGTCGACTTCAGCGACTCGGCGTTCCACGACTCCAGTGCCCCGTACGCGGCGATCGCCGCGTCGAGCAGGTCGGCCGCGCCCTCCTTCATCGCCTTCGTCCAGGCCGCCTCGTCGATGAGCGGGCTGTCGACGAAGAGGAAGTCGACGTTCGGCACGATCTCGCTGAGGACCGCGATCCGGGTCTGGGCCAGCGGGGCGACCGCCGCGAAGGCGTCCGCGTCGAACTCCTCGGGCTGCCACGGCGGCGGCGGGATCGTGTCGGTGCCGGTCAGCCACGGCCGGCAGGCGTCGACGAACTCCGCCACCGGCAGCGCCCGGATGTACTCGCCGTTGAACGCGCGCAGCTTCTTCTCGTCGAAGAACGCGGGGGAGGGGCTGACCTCGTCCAGCCGGAACTCGTCCTCGATCACCGACCAGGGCACGATCTCGCGGTCGTTCGAGGGCGCCCAGCCGAGCAGCATGAGGTAGTTGCGCATCGCGTCGGCGAGGTAACCCTCGTCCCGGTACGCCTCCAGCGCGACCTTGTCCCGCCGCTTCGAGAGCTTCTGGCGCTTCTCGTTGACGACGACGGGCACGTGTGCCCAGACCGGCGGCTTCACCCCGAGGGCGTCCCAGAGCAACTGCTGCTTCGGCGTGTTGGGCAGGTGCTCCTCGGCCCGGATCACGTGGGTGATGCCCATGGTCATGTCGTCGACCACGTTCGCCAGCAGGAACACCGCAGAGCCGTCACCGCGGGCGATGACGAAGTCCTCGATCAGCTTGTTCTCGAAGGTCGGCTCGCCGCGGATCAGGTCGACCACCACGGTCTCGCCCTCGTCCGGCGTACGGAAGCGCAGCGCCCGGCCCTCGCCCGGCTCCAGGCCCCGGTCCCGGCAGAAGCCGTCGTAGCCCTGGTACTGCGAGCCGGTGCGGGCCTGTACGGCCTCCCGGGTGCAGTCGCAGTAGTACGCCCGACCCGCCTCGTGCAGGCGCTGGGCGGCGGCGCGGTGCTCGGCCGCGTACGACGACTGGAAGTAGGGACCCTCGTAGCTGTCCCGCGCGATGCCGATCCACTCCAGCGCCGACAGGATGCCCTCGGTCCACTCGGGCTTGTTGCGGGCCGCGTCGGTGTCCTCGATGCGGAGCACGAACACCCCGCCCTGCTGCTTGGCGTAGATCCAGTTCTGCAGGGCCGAGCGGGCACCGCCGACGTGGAACATACCGGTCGGGGAAGGGGCGAAGCGTACACGTACCGTCACGTCCCCAGCCTACGGCCGCCCGCGACCGGATTCCGCTTCGGGGCAGGCTCAGGGCACCGAGCGGATCTTCAGCACCAGGACACTGCCGAGGACCGTGACCGCCGCCGTGGCCGCGTAGAGCACGGGGTAGCCGCCCAGGTGGACCACGATCGGCGCGGAGATCGCCGGGCCGAGCACCTGCGGCGCGGAATTCGCGATGTTGATCACGCCGAGGTCCTTGGCCCGGTCGGCGGCCCGGGGCAGCACCTGCGTGATCAGCGCGGCGTCCACCGACAGGTAGACGCCGTACCCGGCGCCGAGCAGCAACGCCGCGACCACCGCGACCGGCCAGACCGGCGCGGCGGCGAGCAGCAGCGCCGCCACCGCCATGATCCCGCCGGCGGTGATCACGAAGACCTTCCGCCGCCCGGAGCGGTCGGACAGGCGTCCGGCCACCACGGCCGTCGCCGCCAGGCCGGCGGTGTAGAGCAGGATCAGCACCAGCAGCCCGCCCTCTGGGTCCGCGACCCGCACCTCGTCGGTGAGGAAGTAGAGCAGGTAGAGGGTGCCCAGGGCGTTGCCGAGCTGCACCAGGAAACGGGTGATCCACGCCCAGCCGAAGTCCGGGTACCGGCGCGGCGACACCCACATCGAAGCGACCAGGCCGCGCAGCGGTGGCCGGTGCGCCCGCGGCAGCGGATCGTCGACGGTGCGCAGGGTGAAGGGCAGGGCGAGCAGCAGCACCGCCACCGCGATCGCGACGTACCCGGCGGCGTTGCCGGTCACCACGGCGGTCACCAGCACCACCCCCAGCACCAGGCCGAGGGCCTGCGGGATGCCCACCCAGCCGGAGACTCCGCCGCGCTGGGCCACCGGTACCCGGTCCGGCACGGCGGCGGTCAGGCTGGCCAGCATCGCGTTGAAGCAGACCTGCGCCGCGACCCAGGCCAGCGCCACGCCGGCCACGGTCCGCTGCTGCGACAGCAGGATCAGGGCCAGCGCCCCGAGCACCGCGCCGCCGGCGGTCCACACGTGCCGTCGGCCGAACTCGTGGCCGGCCACCCGCAGGCAGGTGCGGTCGGACAGCGCTCCGGCGAGCGGGTTGGCCAGGACCGCGGCGAGCGCGCCGAGCCCGGTGACCACCGCGAGCATGGTCTCCTTGTCGTCCGGCGCGATAACTCCCAGTTGCTGGGGCAGCAGCACCTGGATCGGCGTGAAGAACGCCATCCAGACGCCGAGGTTGGCGGTGACGAGCAGCGCGACCCAGCGCCGCGAGACGGCCGCGGTGGGTTCGGCGAGGGCCGCCGGCAGTGACGCCGGCGTCGGGTCGACGGTGGTCACCGCGCGCGGATCAGGTCGCGGAGCCAGGCGTACGACGACTTGGGCGTACGGGCCTGGGTGTCGAAGTCGACGTGCACCAGCCCGAACCGCTTGGTGAAGCCCTCGGCCCACTCCCAGTTGTCCAGCAGCGACCAGACGAAGTACCCGGTCACGTCCACGCCGTCGTCGATGGCGGCCCGGACCGCGCGCAGGTGCCCGTCGAGGTACGCGATGCGCTCCGGGTCGTGCACCCGCCCGTCGGCGTCCGGCGCGTCGTCGTACGCGCAGCCGCTCTCGGTGACCTGGATCGGCGGCAGGTCGGCGCCGTACGTGCGGTGCAGCCAGCCGAGCAGTTCGCGCAGACCGTCGGGGACCACCGGCCAGTCGAAGGCGGTCCGCGGGTAGCCCTCCAGCGGCACGATCTCGAACGGCAGGGGCGAACCCTCCTCGGGCGCGCGTACGCCGGTGGGGTTGTAGTAGTTGACCCCCAGCACGTCCAGCGGGGCGGCGATGGTCGCCAGGTCCCCGTCGCGCACGACGGCGGTGTCGAGCCCGGCGCCGTCGGGGTAGCCGCGGCCCAGCAGCGGGTCGGTGAAGAGCCGGTTGTGCAGCGCGTCGTACGCGGCTCCGGCGGCACGGTCGGCGTCGGTGTCGCCGAACACCCGCACCGGCGAGTAGTTGTTGGCGATGGCGACGGGGCTCGCGGTGCGGGCGCGCAGCGCGGCGACGGCCAGGCCGTGCCCGAGCAGTTGGTGGTGGGCGACCGGGAAGGCGTCGAAGAGCAGCATCCGGCCCGGGGCGTGCACGCCCATGCCGTGGCCGAGGCTCATGTGGACGAACGGCTCGTTGAGGGTGATCCAGAGCTTCACCCGGTCGCCGAGGCGGGCGGCGGTCGCGTCGGCGTACTCGGCGAAGCGGTGGGCGGTGTCCCGGTCGAGCCAGCCACCGGCGTCCTCCAGCGGCTGCGGCAGGTCCCAGTGGAAGAGGGTGGCCACCGGATCGATGTCGTGGGCCAGCAGGTCGTCCACCAGCCGGTCGTAGAAGTCCAGCCCCGCGGGGTTCACCGCACCCGTGCCGGTCGGCACGACGCGGGGCCACGCGATGGAGAAGCGGTACGCCGAGACGCCCAAGCCGGCCATCAGTGCCACGTCCTCGGCGTACCGGTGGTAGTGGTCGCACGCCACGTCCCCGGTGCTGCCGTCGACGATCCTTCCGGGGGAGCGGGCGAAGGTGTCCCAGATGGACGGCCCGCGCCCGTCCTCCCGCGCGGCGCCCTCGATCTGGTACGCGGACGTCGACACGCCCCAGCGGAACCCGGCGGGGAAGCGGGGCAGCGGTCCGGTCGGCATGGGCTCTCCCGTCGTACGTGAGGCGTGCTCGGGACTCTAGGGCCCTCTCCCGCCGAACGCCATAGGCCCTCGCGTGGTGTCAGGGCAATGGGTTTCGGCGTGTCTTTTCCGAACCCGTCCAACTAAGTCCTATTTGACGCATAGAGTGCCGATATCGTGGGATGTCCTCACCGGAGGAAAGACGGAAATGATCCTCGTGGAACGCAGTGCGCACGTGATGGCGCCGGTGGAAGTGGTCTGGGATGTCGTGCAGCGGGCCGAGCAGCTGCCGGCCTGGCTGGCAGGGGTCCGCGCGGCCGAGGTGCTCTCGGGTGAGGGCTTCGGTCGGCGGCAGCTGGTCCAGGCGGGGCGCGGCGCGGCGCACGAGGCCGAGGTGATCGCCTACCAGGAGCCGACCCTGATCGGCTGGCGGGAACGGGCCAAGGGCGCCGGTGCCCGGGCGGAGGCGCGCACCGAGATCTATGTTCAGCTCACCGCCGACGAGGAGGAGAGCGGGACGATCGTGCGGCTCATCGTCGTACGCTGGCCGGCCGGTCCGGTCAAGGCCGCCCTGCTCCGGCTCGGTCTGCGTCGGGTCGGCGCCGACCTGGAGGACTCGCTCGCCCGGCTGACCGACCTGGCCGCCGTCGGCTGACCGGATCCGTCCTGGCGCCACCCGCGCGACGGCGGTGGCCCGGATGTCCCCGCCAGGGGCACCCCGGGTCGCCGCCGGCCCCCACCCCGCCGCCGCGCCCGCCGGACCTGCCGGACCTGCACGCGTGCGGCGGGGCGGTTCACACCGTCACCGTGAAGGTGGCGACGTGCACCCGGTCGAGGTGCCGGAACTCGAAGAACAGCCGGTAGGTGCCGGCCGACGGCACCGTCACGCCGAACGCCACCACCGAGCTGGGCCGGCTCGCCGCCGCCGGATGGACGTGCAGGTACGCCAGGTCGCCCTGGCGCAGCGCGACCAGGTGCCCGTACGCGCCCAGGTGCGGTTGCAGGTCGTGCACCGGCCGGCCGTCCCGGCCGAGCCAGACGAGCACCTGGTTGGACTCGCCCGCGCGCAGGCCGCCGTCGAGCGTGACCGTGTACCCGGCCACGAGCACGGTCTCCTCCGGCGGGGCGAGCGGTCGCGCGGCGTACCGGCCGGGGACCGGCACGTCCACGCCCAGGGTGACCGCCGCCGGTGCTCCCTCCGGCCAGAAGTCGGCGATGGCACGCAGCGGGCCGGGCGCGGCGGGTGTGACCTGGACACGCCACGTGCCGTCGGGTGCCATCTCCGGGTGCACGTGCTGGTAGCCGGCCAGGTCCCGGCCGACGAGGACCAGGTGCATCCGCCGCTCGTGGTTCTCCTGGAAGGTGGTCAGTGCGGCGCCGGTCGGGTCGGTGATCCGGAACGCCAGCTCGCCCGGCCGGCCGGCGACCAGGCTCGCGCTGTCCAGGGCCAGGGTCCAGCCGTCCCGGGACACCTCCAGCCCGCCGGGGCCGTGGCCGAGGTGCGCCGCGCTTCCCGGCAGCGCCGCGCGGACCGGGCCCGCCGACCGGGCGCCGACCCGGCCCGCGGCGAAGCCGACCGCCAGGACCAGGCCGAGGACCAGCGCGGCGGCGGCCCAGCGGGAGGCGCGGCCGGTGGGTGGGACCGGCGGCGGGGCGTCGGCCACGTCGTCGGGGCGGGGGCGCCCCGTGCGGGACGCCCCCTCCACGCTGCCGGTCGACAGCCGGCGGTCGCTGGTCGCGGTCACGACAACCGGGGCTGGAGGACGAAGAGCCCCTGCTCGATGCCGCTGACGACGACGATCCCGCTCGGGAAGTACGGGTACGTGCTCCACGCCCCGTTCATCGAGTTGCTGTTGCTGGACGGGTAGACGTCGAAGTAGCCGGCCTCGGTGGCCTGGCCGCTCGCCACGTTGCGTACGTCCAGGATGCGCAGGCCGGCCCGGTAGTTGGCCTGGTAGCTGTAGTTGCCCTTGACGTACTGGTTGTGGTCGGTGGCCTTCACGCCGGAGGGCGCGCTGTAGGTGCCGATGTGCCGGGGCGCGTCCAGGTCGGTCACGTCCCAGAGGTACGTCTGGGTGTTGACCCCGCGCCGGGACTCGTCCAGCTCGTCGTCCAGAAGGAAGTACCGCTGGTCCTCGGTGAACCACCCCTGGTGGGTGTACGCGCGGCCGGAGTAGCCGATGCGGGCGAGCTGGCGGGGTGCCGACTTCGTCGTCACGTCGACCACGGTGACCGTGTCCTCGTTGGAGCTGACGCAGATCTCCCGGCCCGTGTACGCGGTGTCCGGTCCCCGGTACACGACGCACTGGGTGTCGTGCGTGTACCCGTCGTTGTTGACGCAGCCGGCGTAGGCCGGTGACCTGGGGGTGCGGATGTCGACCATGTGCAGCCCACCGTTGCAGGTGTTCGAGCCGACCGCGTACGCGTAGCCGGTGGCCTCGTTGATCGCGATGTTGTGGGAGTTGCCGAACCGGTTGTAGTGGACGTCCGCCGTCCACGTCTTCGGGGAGGTGACGCCCCGCAGCCGGGTCAGGTCGAACACCTGCATGCCGTGGCCGGTCACGTCGGCCACCACGTAGGCGTGGTTCCGGTAGACCTTGATGTCCCGCCAGACGGCGGTGCGGTTCTGGTACGCGGGCAGGTTGCCCAGGTAGACCGGCGCGGTCGGGTTGGACACGTCGACGAACGAGGTGCCGTTACGGCGGCCGACCAGCGCGTACTCCCTGCCGGTCGTGCTGTCGGTCCAGCCCCAGATGTCGTTCGCCTGGCTGCCGCCCATGTTGGCCAGGGGCAGGAACGACAGCAGGTCGACGTTGCGGCACGGATAACCGGCGGCCTGGCCGTTGGTGCAGGTGGCGGCGGCTGCGGCGGCCAGCCGCTGGGTGGGTTCCCGCTGGGCCATGAACTCCTGCGCCGAGGCCCGCCCGGCGGGTGTGTCGGGCGCGTGCGCCACCGAGGGTGAGACCGACCCGAGCATGGTGACGGTCAGTGCGCCGACCGCCAGGGCGGTGATGATGCGAACGACTCGCATGGGGACTCCCTACCGTCGCGCCGGCCCGGCGTCGGCGTCCCGATCGGTCGGCGGACGGGCGCGACGGGAAGGTCCACCGGGCCGGTCCGGGTTCCATCGAACCGCGGGAAACCCTGAACGCATCGATCCCTGAGAATATTGTGGGGCCGGTGGGGGTCCCGGACAAAGCACGGCCGCGATACCGGATGCGTCATACCACCGCCGGTGAGACGACGAGGGCCCGGCGCGGTGACACGCGCCGGGCCCTGCTGTCGTGCGTACGCCTCAGCTGTCCCCGCCGGTCTCGCCGACCGGGGCCGCAGTGACGTCCTCGATCGCGTACTTCTTGGCGGCCTCGGCCGGCACGTTCGCCGGCACCGTGCCGCGCAGCGCGAGCTGCCGCAGCGTCGCGACCGCCACCGACTCGGCGTCGACGTGGAAGTGCCGGCGCAGCGCGTGCCGGGTGTCCGACATGCCGAAGCCGTCGGTGCCGAGCGAGGTGTAGTCGCCGGGCACCCAGCGCGAGATCAGGTCCGGCACCGCGCGCATCCAGTCGCTGACCGCGACCTTCGGTCCGTCGGCGTCGGCCAGCTTCTGCTGGATGTACGGCACCCGCTGCTCCTTGCCCGGGTTCAGCAGGTTGTGCTCCTCGCACTCCACCGCGTCCCGGCGCAGCTCCGTCCAGGAGGTCACCGACCACACGTCGGCGGCCACACCCCAGTCCTGGGCGAGCAGTTGCTGCGCCTTGAGCGCCCACTGCATGCCGCTGCCGGAGGCCAGGATGTTGGCCTTCGGCGCGTCCCCGCCCACCTGCGGCGCCGGCGAGTAGCGGTAGATGCCCTTGAGCAGGCCCTCGACGTCCACGTCCGCCGGCTCGGCCGGCTGGTGGATCGGCTCGTTGTAGACCGTCAGGTAGTAGAAGACGTTCTCCTGCGCGTCCCCGTACATCCGGTGCAGGCCGTTCTCCATGATGTGCGCGAGCTCGAACGCGAACGCCGCGTCGTACGCGACCACCGCCGGGTTGGTGGCGGCGAGCAGCAGCGAGTGGCCGTCCTCGTGCTGCAGACCCTCGCCGTTGAGCGTGGTCCGGCCGGCGGTGGCGCCGAGCAGGAAGCCGCGGGCCATCTGGTCGGCCGCCGCCCACAACCCGTCGCCGGTGCGCTGGAACCCGAACATCGAGTAGAAGATGTACATCGGGATCATGGGCTCGTCGTGGGTGGCGTACGACGTGCCGGCCGCGGTGAACGAGGCGACCGAGCCGGCCTCGTTGATCCCCTCGTGCAGGATCTGCCCGGTGGTCGACTCCTTGTACGACAGGAACAGCTCCCGGTCGACGGAGGTGTACCGCTGGCCGTGCGGCGAGTAGATCTTCGCGGTCGGGAAGATCGAGTCCAGGCCGAAGGTGCGGGCCTCGTCCGGGATGATCGGCACCCAGCGCTTGCCGAACTCCTTGTCCTTCATCACGTCCTTGAGCAGGCGGACGAAGGCCATCGTGGTGGCCACCTTCTGCTTGCCCGAGCCGCGCTTGACGTCGGCGAACCGCTCCGGGCCCGGGATGGTCAGCCGCTTGCTGCTGGTCCGCCGGGACGGCAGGTAGCCGCCCAGCTGCTGGCGCCGCTCCTTGAGGTACGCGATCTCGTCGGACTTCTCCCCCGGGGTGAAGTACGGCGGCAGGTAGGGGTTGTCCTCCAGCGCCTTGTCCGGGATGTCCAGGTAGAGGCGGTCGCGGAAGGTCTTCAGGTCCTCCAGCGTCAGCTTCTTCATCTGGTGCGTGGCGTTGCGGCCCTCGAAGTGCGAGCCGAGCGTCCAGCCCTTGATCGTCTTGGCCAGGATCACCGTCGGCTGACCGGTGTGCTCCGTCGCCGCCTTGTACGCCGCGTAGAGCTTGCGGTAGTCGTGGCCACCCCGCTTGAGGTTCCAGATCTCGTCGTCGGAGAGGTGCTCGACCATCTTCCGGGTCCGCGGGTCGCGGCCGAAGAAGTGCTCCCGCACGTACGCGCCGGACTCCGCCTTGTAGGTCTGGTAGTCGCCGTCCGGCGTGGTGTTCATCAGGTTCACCAGCGCGCCGTCGGTGTCCGCGGCGAGCAGCGGGTCCCACTCCCGGCCCCAGACAACCTTGATGACGTTCCAGCCGGCACCCCGGAAGAAGGCCTCCAGCTCCTGCATGACCTTGCCGTTGCCCCGGACCGGGCCGTCCAGCCGCTGCAGGTTGCAGTTGATCACGAAGGTGAGGTTGTCCAGCTCCTCGCGGGCGGCCACGCCGATCGCGCCGAGCGTCTCCGGCTCGTCCATCTCGCCGTCGCCCAGGAACGCCCAGACGTGCTGGTCGGAGGTGTCCTTGATGCCCCGGTGGTGCAGGTACCGGTTGAACCGGGCCTGGTAGATGGCGTTCAGGCCGCCGAGCCCCATCGAGACGGTGGGGAACTCCCAGAAGTCCGGCATCAGCCGAGGGTGCGGGTACGACGGCAGCCCGCCGCCCGGGTGGGACAGCTCCTGCCGGAACCCGTCGAGCTGGTGCTCGCTCAGCCGCCCCTCCAGGTACGCCCGCGCGTACATGCCGGGGGAGGCGTGACCCTGGTAGTAGATGTGGTCGCCGCCGCCGGGGTGGTTCTTGCCCTTGAAGAAGTGGTTGAACCCCACCTCGTAGAGCGAGGCCGAGCTGGCGAAGGTGGAGATGTGCCCGCCGACGCCGATCTCCGGGCGCTGCGCCCGGTGCACCAGCATCGCCGCGTTCCACCGGACGTACGCCCGGATCCGCCGCTCGACGTGCTCGTCACCGGGGAACCACGGCTCCCGCTCGGGGGCGATGGTGTTGATGTAGTCGGTGGTGGTCAGCGACGGCACCCCGACCTGGCGCTCACGGGCCCGCTCCAGCAGGCGCAGCATGACGTAGCGGGCGCGCTTGGTCCCGCGCTCGTCGATGACACCGTCGAGCGACTCGACCCATTCGCCGGTCTCTTCAGGGTCGATGTCCGGAAGCTGGCTCGGCAGACCAGCGGTGATCACCGGGCGCTTGCGTTCCGTAGCCACAGGCGTTCCCTCGGTTGTGTGTGGGATAGGTCTCTAGCGCCATCCTGCCCCCTCGCGGCACCTGGCGTCACGTCTCCCTCCCCCAGACGCGACGCTCAACACAGGTACCCGCCGGTAACTTTCTGCTGGTCGGAGGTTCATCCGCCGGTGACGGTCCGTCGGGCCGTCTTGCGGGCTCTCCCTACCGTGCGGGTATGAACGGACGACAGGTGATCATGGGCGGAATGCTGGCACTGGGTGGGTCGGTGTTGGTGGTCATCGCGGGCACGGCCACCTTCCTCGCGGGTGATCTCGCGGCGCTGCCGGTCCTCGTCCTCGGCGGCGGGCTGGTCCTCCTCGGCGCGCTCCTGGCGCGGGCCGGGACCCAGGCTTCCGCACCCCGGCCGGTGGTGCGGGGACGGCGTGGCGGCGCCTTCGGCTACGTTCCGGGGCCGACCGGCGACTACGGCGCCTCGTACGACGACGACCGGCACCACGGCGGCACCGGTGACCCGGGCGGCTGGTCGTCCGGCGGGGACTCCGGCGGCGGCTGGTCCTTCGGTGGGGGCGATTCCGGCGGCGGCTGGTCCTCGGGCGGGGGCGGGGACTCCGGCGGGGGCGGCGGCAGCTCGTGACGCGGGCCGGTCGTCCCGGCGGGGGCAGCCCGCCGGGACAGGCCGGCGGCAGTGGTGAGCGGACCGGTCGTCCCGGCGCGGCCCCGCCGGCTCCGGCAGAATGCGGCCTATGCGCACCGAGGTGATCACGGTCCAGACCGGTTCCCGGCCCACCGTCCGCGACATCACGGCCGAGGCCGAGCGGTTCGTCTCCGGTCAGGGCGACGGGCTGCTGCACGTCTTCGTCCCGCACGCCACGGCCGGCCTGGCGATCATCGAGACCGGAGCCGGCTCGGACGACGACCTGCTGACCGCCCCCGACGCCCTGCTTCCCACCGACGACCGCTGGCGGCATCGGCACGGGTCACCCGGCCACGGCCGCGACCACGTGCTTCCGGCGTTCGTGCCCCCGTACGCGACCCTGCCGGTGGTCGACGGGCGGCTCGCGCTCGGCACCTGGCAGTCGGTGTGCCTGGTCGACCCGAACGGCGACAACCCCACCCGTCAGGTCCGCTTCTCGTTCCTCCCCGGCTGAGGTGTAAGGAGGGGCCCCTTCTTAACGCCTGCGGTAGAGGAAGGGCCCCCCGTTTACCCCGCCTAAGCCGGCGAGGCGGCGGGGGCGGGGGGCGCGCCCCGCGGCGCCGAGCCGGGCGGCCCGGCCCAGCAGCACCCGG